>JAIOPF010000248.1 GCA_021414045.1 Deltaproteobacteria bacterium
CTTTTCGAACGCGGCGAGCGTACCCACGGCCGCATGCTGAAAATCAGCCGCTATTGGCGGCACGGGGAACTCGACCCCGACAGCAACGTCTGCAACGGAGAAGGCGGGGCCGGCACTTTCAGCGACGGTAAACTGATCACGCGGATCAAGAGCCCGCTGATTCCGCGGGTGATGCAGGCCTTCGTCGATTATGGGGCGCCCGCCGAGATCACCTATGTCTACAACCCTCATGTCGGCAGCAATTTGATTCGCGACGTCATCAAGAAAATGAGCGACGACTTGATCGCGCGCGGCGCGGAGCTGCGCTTCAACGCGCGCGTCGAATCCCTCGATCTCTCCGGCAGGCAGGTGCAAGGGGTTGTTTTGCGGGATGGAAGCCGCGTGGCTGGCAGCGGATTGGTCCTGGCCTGCGGCCATAGCGCCGGCGATTTTTTCCGCACGCTCAAGGACCAGGGCGTGCGCTTCGAACCTAAATCCTTCGCCATCGGACTGCGCATCGAGCATCCCCAAAAGTACATCGATCGTTGGCAATATGGGGAGGCCTGTGAGCTTCCCGAGATCGACACCGCCCAATACAAACTGCAGAGTTATTGGGAGGCGGAGAAGGTTGGGGTCTACACCTTTTGCATGTGCCCTGGTGGATACGTGATTTCGAGCGGCACCGATCCCGAGGCCCTCGTGGTGAACGGCATGAGCAATTATCACCGCAATTCTCCCTGGGCCAACGCCGCCGTCGTCTGCAGCGTCGATCAAGAGAGAGTCGCGGGCGACGACCCCTTTAAAATGCTGAAGTTCCAGGGGGAGATCGAAAGGAAGATCTACGCCGCGAGCCGGGATCGCGGCGATCCGAAAAGGATTCCCGCCCAGCGCTTGGAAGATTTCTTGGAGGGGCGGGAGGGTCAAGTGAAAGCCAAATCCAGCTGTCCATCGGGAATCGTCGACGCCGATCTCTCGCGGCTGTTGCCCGCTTGGATGGTGGATTACCTGCGCAAGGGACTGGTCGATTTCGATAGGCGTCGCCGTGGTTTCGCCAGCCCGGAAGCCGTCTTGCACGCGGTCGAATCGCGGACGTCTTCGCCGGTGCGAATTCCGAGGGATCCGTCGACCTTCGAGAGCCTCGGCACCGAAGGCCTGTTTCCATGCGGAGAGGGGCCCGGATACGCGGGCGGGATCACCAGCGCGGCGGTGGACGGCATGCGTGCGGCCATGTCGTGGATCAGCAAGTTTTGCGGGAAAGCTTAGCGGCCCAGGACTTTGTCGTATTCGGCCAGGAGATCCCGACCGCCTTCGAGCAAGATGACCAGATGGTCCTGCATCGCTTCGTCGAATCCCTTTTGTTCGAGAATCTCGTAAATTTCGATCGACTCGATGCTGACCTTGTTTTGGTGGCAAAGGATGACGAACTTGAAGAACTTCACGTCGTCCTTGGAATCGGGGACCAGTTTATTGGCGCCTTTCAGGTAGTCGTCAAACGCGGCTTTAACCTCGGCGGGCAGGTTTTCAAACATGAGATTTCCTTCCAGATTAGATGGCAGGGGCCAGTCTAGCCGCTGATGGGCCTTCCATCAACCTTTTAATATCATCATCTTGCGATACTTTTTGGCCCCCTGGGGCCCTGCCTTGGAGCATCTCCCAGACGGCCCGAAAGGGAAGGCTGCCTTCCCTAGGGAAGCGCAGCCGGTGGACGTGGCGGTCCGGAGTCTGAGGATCGACCCGGATTCCCCAGATGGGACGCGTCCCTTCCGGCAGCAAGGAGAAACGAAGGTCTCCCAGGTCTAGCGTCGTCGATTCGAGACGAGCAACGAAGCCCTCGGTAAACCAATCAAAGAGCTTCAGGTCCCGGGCGAGCGGGGAGCCGCTCGGCAGGCCGTCCGTGATGGTCCCGACCGCGAAGTAAGGCAGGGAGCCTCCGGGCCAAACTTGGCCTTGGCCGTCGTAGCCCACTCGCAGGGCATCGACGACGAGTTTGCCGCCGGCGAGATAAATCGAGCGCCATAAAAGATGCGGGCCCGGGCCGGGCAAGACCCTTGGTTTTTCGGGGCGTTGCCCTCGGGATTCGGCCAGTCTGGCTTGCAGTTGCAGGGCTTGATGGTGTTGATAGGCGCCGAGTCCCAGGTAGGAAGTAGCGAGCAGCAAGGCGGCGATGGCCGTCCCGCCGCGATGTTTGAAGGCGGAGATTCCCAGGCCCAGGAGCAGGACGAAGCTATAGATTGGATCGACGATGAAAATCGCATCCCAGGAAATGCGTCGCATCGAAAAGGGCCACAAGAGCAGGGTTCCGTAGGAAGTGCAGGCGTCGAGCAAGCCGTGGGTGGCATAGCCCGCGGTGGCCGCGATCAGCATCTCGGCAAGGGGAGGCCTTCGCCGCCACAACAGCCAAAGCAATATTCCGACGATCAGGCCTCCGACCGGGATGAACAGGAGGCTGTGCGTGAAATTCCGGTGGTACTCATACATTAAAAGGGGATTGGATTTCGAATGGATCAGGACGTCGAGGTCGGGGGCCATCGCTCCCAAGGCTCCGGCCACGGTGATGGCGCCCGCGACTTTTTTTCGGTAGAGGGCTTGGGCGACGCAGCCGCCGAGGAGGCCGTGGGTCAAAGGATCCATAGACTGTTCAATTTCCGCGCAAAGGTTATACTAATCGAGCTTAGCCGAGACGAATCCGCTTTTCTATGGAATTGAAGATCCACCGCAGCTTGCAAGAAATCCCCCGCGAGGCCTGGAATGCCCTGGCGATGGGCGATTTTCCCTTCGCCGAGTACGATTACCTTCTCGCGATGGAGATGGGCGATTGCGTCGGCCTGGCGCCGGGTTGGGTTCCTTATTATCCCACCTTGTGGGAGGAAGGGCGTTTGATCGGCGCGACTTTTCTCTACCTCAAGGACAATAGCTACGGAGAATTCATCTTCGATTTCGCTTGGGCCCGAGCCTATGCGCAAAACGGCCTGAACTATTATCCCAAGACCGTCTCCGCCAGCCCTTTCACGCCGGTGACGGGACCGAAACTTTTGATACATCCGCGGAGCGATCGCGAGCAGGTCGGTGAAGGTCTCATCGAGGCCTCGCTGGAATTGAGCCGCCGCGAGGGCGGCAGCGGCCTGCATTTTCTATATATCACCGAGGCAGAGATCCCAATTTTCCGCGGCTGCGGAGCGCTGATTCGCCACTCCTATCAATTCGAATGGGAAAACCGCGGATACCGCGATTTTTCGGAGTTCCTGGCTGGGATGCGCCGCAAGCGCCGGGTGCAGATCGCTCGCGAAAGGCGGCGGGTCGCGGAGCTTCCGATTGAAATCTTCGTCCTCAGCGGCGCCGAGGTGAGGCCCGAACATATCGCCGCGATGTACCGTTTCTACGTCGCGACCTTCCATAAGAAGTTCTGCACGCCTTACTTGAGCCGGCGTTTTTTCGAGGAAGTCCATGCGCGATTGAAAGACAAACTGGTTTTGATCTTGGCCAAACAGGGGGAAGAATGGGTGGCCGGTTCCATCAATTACCGCAAGGGCTCGGTGCTTTACGGCCGTTATTGGGGCTGTACCGAGGAGTACCGCAACCTGCATTTCGAGCTCTGCTATTACCAAACGATCGACTATGCGATTCGGGAGGGCTTGAGCCGAGTGGATGCGGGGGCGGGGGGCAATCACAAGATGCTGCGCGGTTTTCGGCCCGAAAAAACCTACAGCGCCCATTGGATAGCCCATCCCGGTTTTCGCGCGGGGATCGCGGAGTTCATCGAGCGCGAGAAGCTGCTCATCGAGGAAGAGTTCGCCTATGCGCGAGAGCATGACTCGTTCCGCCCCGACACCGAATTAGGCGGGGAGTCCCAAGAAAAGGAAGAATGAGGGAGTCCTCGGCTTAAACGGGAACCTTCTCCACCTTCAGAATTTTCAGGGTATCTCGGACGCCCCGCCCCGTGCCCACCATTTCCCCTTCCGCCGTGATCTCCCAGATATCGGGTCGAAATTTGCTCACCCAGGTTTCGACCAACTCTTCGGGGAGCAATGCGGGCTGCCCTTGCTTTTTCCAGATAATTTTCCGGCCGTCCACCGTGTGGACCTGGATTTGGTAGGATTTTTTTTGGCTTTCCATGCAGTTATCCTATTCTTGGAGTTCGAGAACGATTTCGCTTTTTAGGGAGGAGGCGATGAAGCAAATCTCATGGGCCTTTTCGTGAAGCGATAAAATTTTTTCTCGGGTGGGCGCCTCGCCTTCGAATTTGACTCGTGGCCGCAGGTAGATTCGGGTGATGGCCAGCTTGCCCTCGGCGTTTTTCTCGAGCACCGCGACCGGGTCGTCGCGGTATTCGTCGACGACCAGCCGGTGTTTCGCGGCCAGGGCCAGAAAACTCAGGAAGTGGCAGCTGGACGCCGAGGCCGCCAGCATTTCCTCCGGATTCGGGAGTTCGGCCTTTCCTAAGTATTCCGGAGCCGAGGACGCTTGGATTTTCAAGCCCCCGCCGAACCCCAAGTCGAAGGTGCGGTCATAGGTCTCATAGCGAAAATCCGGGGTATTCCTTTTCCATTCAAGGGTGCTTCGATGTTCGGACACGGGGCCCTCCTTTTCCGATACTTATATCCCTTTCCTTCCCGGAAGTCATGCTTGGCAAGGACGGTCCGCAATGCCACAATGGGCGCCATGCAGGCCCAGACACGATTTTTTCAAACCGGCATCACGCGTGATGTCGAATTCCGCATCCGACAACTGAAGAAAATGCGCGAGCTGCTCGCCGATCACGAGGCGGACATTTACCGCGTCCTTCGCGAGGACCTCGGCAAGCCCGAGTTCGAGGTTTATATCGGCGAATTGGGCATTCTCCTCGAGGAGACCAAATTCATTTTCAAGCACTTGAAGCGCTGGGCCAAGCCACAAAAGGTTTCCCTTTCGATGGCGCATTGGCCGGCGAAGGGGTTGGTCACGCGCGAGCCTTACGGCGTCGCTTTGATTTTGGGAGCCTGGAATTATCCCATTCAGCTAGTGCTAGGGCCGATGATGGGCGCCATGGCCGCCGGGAATTGCGCGGTCCTGAAGCCCTCCGAAATGGCGCCCCATACCGCCGCCCTGCTGCACCGGATGATCTCGGAAAACTTTCCGGAAGAATACCTCCTGGTCGTGGAGGGCGGAGTCGAGGCGACGCAAAAACTGCTCGAGGAATCCTTCGACTACATTTTTTTCACGGGATCCCCCCGCGTCGGTAAGATCGTCATGGAAGCCGCGGCTCGCCATTTGACGCCCCTGACCCTCGAGCTGGGCGGAAAGAGTCCTTGCATCGTCGATGCGAGCGCCTCCCTGGATACGGCCGCTCGACGCATCATTTGGGGGAAATTCATGAACTCCGGCCAGACCTGCGTCGCGCCGGACTATCTCTTGGTCCAGAAAAAAGTCGCTGGCCCCCTGATCGAGAAGATGCGCCAGGCCATCACGGATTTTTACGGAGACGATCCGCAAAAAAGCCCCGATTACGCCCGCATCATCAATGCCGCTC
>JAIOPF010000088.1 GCA_021414045.1 Deltaproteobacteria bacterium
TCATGAACCGCTCCCTGGAGGCCGGCATGAAGAAACCCGGCGCGCTTCCGGAGGCCGGGGCCGATGACTTTCAAAGGGCGATTCAACCGCTCTCGATACTCCGCGATTATTTAAATGGAGAGGATTTGAGCGAAGCGGCCATGGCCGCACGATTGAATATCGCCTCGAGCGAACGCTCGACCATGGACGACGAAGGTTACCTGCAAACCGACGACGGGAAAATGCACGTCATGCTGATCCATCCTCTCGACCGGAGGCAGGATTACAAGGTGGCGCAGCAATTGGTGAAGTGGTCCCGCGTCGAAATCGAGCAGGTACGAAAGGAGTATCCCGAGGTCACGATCGGACTGACCGGCGGCCCCGCCTTGAACAACGACCAGTTCGAAATCAGCAAAAAGGACATGACCCTGGCCAGCATTTTCGCCTATTTTTCCACGGGCATCATCTTCATCCTGGCCTTCCGTTCCTTCGGCCGGCCCTTGCTCGGCCTCTTGACCCTATCCTTGTCCCTCACTTGCGTCTTCGGCCTAACGACCCTGACCATCGGCCATTTGAATATTTTTTCCATGTCCTTCATCGTCATTTTGGTGGGTCAGGGAACCTATTATGGGGTGCACGTGGTCGCCCGCTACGAAGAGGAACTGCTTCGGGGCCTAATCCCCGCGGAAGCGATGGAGGAGACCCTCGCGCACGTGTTCGGCAACATCACCACTTCGACCCTCACCACCGCGGCCGCGTTCTTCGCCACCACTTTGGTTTCCCTGAAGGGGTTCGCGGAGCTGGGTTGGATCGCCGGCATGGGAGTCATGATTTCTTCCCTGGGCATGCAACTGCTCTTGCCCGCCTTGCTGCTCCTGTATGACCGCAAGGGAGCCCGGGGAATCTTGGATAAGAAAAAAATCCCCATCCTCAACGTCTCCCTTAAAAAGAAATGGATTTCCCTCGCCACAGGCATGTTCAATCGTCATGCCTGGCTCATCATCCTAATGGTGGCCGTCTTCATGGCCTCATCGTCGGCGGAAGCCCGGCAATTGGCCTCGCGTGCAAGGTCGCGGGCGAGCGTTCAAAGGGTGGAGTGGCTGGATAATGTTTTCCCAGAAAGCAATGTCTCCGAATCCACCCAGGAGAAACTTCGACGCGCCATTCTCGCCTTGCCGGTTGCCTCCTTGAGGGCTCCCGAACCCTCGGACCTTATAGCGGAACTGACGCGGCTTAGGGACAATTTGCAAAAGGTCGAAGACCTGGCGCTCGCCTCCCCCCACGGAGAAAAGCTCCTCCCGATCGCGGAAGAGGGAATTGGGACCTTGGAGAAACTTCTAAAACAGGGCCTAACACCGCCGCCTCCGCTACCGACCTTGGAAGAATTTCAACGGCGTTTTTTCGGGGCGATTCGCGGAACGTTAACCACCGCCGCCCGAACCCCGAATCTTACCCTCGGGGATATTCCCGTGGAAATGCGCGCCCCCTTTCTTTCGGCCGACCGCACCTACGCGATTTATGTTTTTCCCAGCGGTGACATTTGGGAGAGCGTACCCCTCGAAAATTTCGTGTCCGACATGAGAAAAATTAGTCCCGACGTCACCGGGCCTCCCATCATGTTTTTCGAAATCCTACAGCTGGTTCGCTACAGTTATTTCAAAATCGCCGGCTATTCCGCCCTCGCCATTTTCGCGATCTTCCTGCTGGATTTTCGATCGTTACGATATGCCCTAATGGCCTCGTTTCCTCTCGTCCTAGGCGTTTTTTGCCTGTTCGGGTTAATGTCGGCGCTGCGACTTCCGTTCAACACCGCCAACATGGTCGCGCTTCCGATGGTCTTGGGGATTGGAGCCGACAACGGAGTTCACCTCATCCATCGCTTCATCGAGGAAAAGGAAAAAGACCTTACCTTCCTGTTTCGCTCCACCGGCAAGGCCTTGATCATCACCTACCTGGATACCCTGACCTCTTTTCTCGGTCTGGCCGTGGCCCACCATCAAGGCATGGCCCATTTGGGACAGGTCGTTCTCTTGGGAATCACCTGCTGCACTGTATGTGGGGTATTATTTTTGCCGGCGGTAATGAGTTTAATGATTAAATCCGCGCGACGCCCGCTCGTATAGGCCCAGGGCCCAAATCGGAAAGTAATTTTTATACAAACAGTAATGGAGCATGGAGGTGCTGAAAAAAACTCCCGCCACCCCCTCTTTTGGCCAATCTCCGTTGGGCAATTGGCGCTGCTTCAGCAGTTGCATCCCGCTCTCGATCGCCTCTTGCGCGCCGGGCCCCTGGTATTGCGCCTTGAGCAGGGTGATGAGGGCCCAGCTCGTCATGATCACCTGACTTCTTTCGTGGGGAATCGATCGATTTTGTAGGCAACCTCGCCAAGACTCGCCCCACCCGCCATCCTTGAGCTTCGCCTCCACCAGCCATCGGCAGGCACGTTGAATCACCGGGTCTTCTTTCGCGAGCCCGGAGGCCAACAAGCCCGTCACTCCAAACCAAGTTCCGTAGATAAGATGAACGCCCCAAAAACCGGTCCAACTTCCGTCCTTATTTTGGGAACGGCGCAAAAACCGAGCCCCATGCCCTATCGCTCGATCGACGGCCTCAAGATCGGGTTTCGACAGTAGTTGGGGAAATCGCTCGACGACATGATGCAGGGCCGTGATCGAACTGCTGGTGCATTCGACGTAACTAAGTTCCACCGAGCAGCGATCGAACATCTCCGAGGGATTGAGTAATTCCAAAATCTTTCCGCCTCGGCGCCGCTCATAAGAACCCCACCCCCCATCCTTATTCTGGCGCGAGAGAATGAATCTAACGGCTTCCACCATCCTGGAATCTTCCATCCTCGACTCCGGATGCACTAAGCCCTGGAGATAACAGAGGGCGCTGACGGCCTCTCCCGCGCAATCGCTCACGGGCCATTGATGGTGCTCATCGCTGAAACAGAAGCCCCCGCGCCTGATGTCCTGGTAATAGAGCTGGCGGTCCGGGGCCTCTTCCTTGACCTGACAGCGTTTGAGATAGGCGGCGGCGCGGCCAAGAAATGGCTCACAAGCTTCCGCCGCAGGCCCTTCGCAAATCGCCTGGACCGCGAACGCGGTGTCCCAGGTGCTGCTGTGGGCGCCGTGAAAACGTTCGCCCGAGGCCTCGTCCTCCCATGCCCAATAATCCACTCCGCGAAACGACGCTTCAAAATCGGGATGAGCGGCGTGGTGGAGGGCGAGAATATTGAGCAGGGCATTGACGGGACTCAAGGCCGCATATTGGCTTTCCCGTTGGTGATAAACGATCAGATCGAGGACGCGATCCAGGGCCCGACGACGGCGCTTGGGATCGTGATGCCTTTCATAGCTTAGCGCCACTCGATACAAAAGCCGAAGAATCCAGTTGGGCTTGGCGTAGAGGTCCGTCGCCGCCAGGCTGTTCCGATAGCGCGAAAAATCAATCGATTCATACGGCCGATCATAAAGTTCCCCGCGGAGCTCTTGAATGAGCGGGGTCATAGCGGTCTGGAATCGCACCCCATAGAGATAGCTGAATCCAAGATAGATCAGCCGAGTGTGGCAGTACATACGCCGAGGGTGGAAGGGAAAGGCGTCGGGAAGAAGCCAGATCTCGGGGAGCACCGGGTTGATGCCGTCGTAGGAATACAGGTTCATCATCGCCAGCCACAGCTTGCCCCAACTCGGAATCGCTTCCACCCCTCCTTTGGATCGAAGCCAGGCCCGCGCCTTTTGGCAGATTTCCTCCTGGGGCTGCAACCCCAGCACACGGAGCGCGACATAGATCAGGGTGGTGACGAAGACATAGCCTTCGCTCTCGGGATGGATTCCCCAGCTGCCGTCGGATAATCGCGTGACTTCGAAATGTCGGAGGAATTTTTTTTGGCGCGCCGTTTCGATTTTTTTCCCTGTCATCGCGGCCGTCAATAGATATTGGGCGGTCATGATGGGGCACCAAATGACGTCGCCCATGATATCGCCTCCCGGCGATTGGATCGAGGCCAGGTAAGCGATGCCTCGTTCTAGCTCCGTCGCTTCTCCCTCGATTTTATGCCCTGGAATCATTTGGAATCTCGGTGGAGGTCCTGAGCCATTTAAACCATTCGACGAATCCTTTGACCGAAGCGATCATCGAACGCCACTGATTGGGGACCAGTGTGTGATGGAGGATACCCGGCACCGCCGATCGCATCATTTTGAGAAAGGCCTTTCTAAACTGACGAACGTCGGTTTCGAGGCCTGCTAAAATCCGCATGGTTCGCTCGCATTCGGACGGATTTTCTCGCCAAGTACGATAGATGGAACTTCTCAGGGCCACGGTCCCCTTGTCTTGGCGAGTAAAAACTCGATACAAAGAGTCCGCGAGCAACTCGGGAACATGGGTGAGAGCGGAGCGCTCCTTGCGGTATTCCACGAAACTCTGACTGCGAGCCAGGCATTCCCCGTCCATAAAACCCAAGGTTAAACCCACGGCCGTGAGCGGATGAAAATGGCCCACCGCATCTCCCACGAGCGCGGTTCCTTCCTGCCCATAAAAAGCGCGGGAACGAAATTGATTCGGCGCCCAAAGAATCGGACGATTTTGCAAGGCCTCTTGAAAGGCCGGGAGCAAGCTCGGCGGAAGCACCGAGCTATACGAATTCCAAAGATAGGCGGATGCCGCTTTGGAATTGTAATCCCGCGAAGGCACATCCAGGCAGACCCGCAAAAAACGCGGGCTAATCCTAAAAACCAGGGCAGGTCCGGGCCCTCCCAGCACGACGTGCCCGAAACCTTCGAAGGGAAGCTCGGCGTCTTCGAGAAGAATCCCCGCCATGAGAGAGACTTTGGTGCTGCCGTTCGGATGACCGAGCTGCTTTCGCACCCAGGAAGCGCGACCATCCGCGCCCACAATTTGTCCGGCGGTGACGGTTTTCATGGATCCTTGCAGGGCATCCACGAAATGCAATTTATTCCCTTCAATCTGGGTTGCCTGGGCCGAGGAAATAAAATGAATGGAAGGGTGAGACTCCACCGCTTCGCGAAGCGCGAGGACCAGTGACTTATGTTCACAGCTTCGCCCTTTGAGACCCGCGGGATATTTGAGCGTAATCGGCTCGGTTCCGTCGTCGGGAAAGACCACATAGCCTTCACCCGTCGCATAAGACTCGGCGGAAGGAAGCTTAACTCCGTGCGACTCCAAGATTTGCAGGGCGGCGGGATGAAGCCACTCCCCCGAAAGCCTTTCCCCCACAGAGGAGTTAGCATCCAACAGGAGAATTCGGGCGCCACGACGGGCGAACGCCAAGGCGGTCAAGCAACCCACCGGCCCAGCGCCGACGATGGCGACATCCGAGGTTAAGTTCAATCCTTCCATGAGATCTTTCAAAGCGAGAGATAGAAGCTGAAGGCCTGGGCCTAGCACCTTCGAAAAGGGATGTCATTAAAGGTTTAATAAGGAGGGGGAAGGCAGCTTTACTTTGATGAAGATTGCGTGGGAAACAGAAAAAAGAGAGGATTTATTTAATCCTCCTTAAAGAAATGCGTTCCCAGAAAACAAAGTAAAAAAAATGTGGCAGGGACGGAATCGAACCGCCGACACGAAGATTCTCTTCCTTGGGTCGCAATTTCACTCCAATAAAATCAATAACTTAGCTCGGAGAATTCGGCCAGAATTGCCTTTGCGCCACCATTGGGTGGTGGCATGGACGGGTTTGCGGTCCGCATCCTGTATAAATTTACATTTAAGCGAAGATAAGTAATCCGACCTATCAAAGAAATAAAAAGACTGAGATTCATATCTCAGTGCGATCCAAGATTTTCTGTGGGTAACATTCCTCGCAATCCCAAAGAGGAGGAAGCTACTTCGTCTTTATTTCTCTTCTTTTATTTCTCTTAATTAACCGCTTTTAATGATTGCTATCCAACGCAAAAAACCGGAGGGCCTTAAGGTTTAATTAAAAGACGCAGCTAAATCGGCGCGCTAGGTGCCGCTTCCATCCAAGAGCCGAGAAAGCCGTCGCAACACCGGCTCCATACCGCGTCTTCGATTTTCCCTGGAAAGCCTGGCGAAGTTTCCCTGCAAAACAAAGGAACCTCGAAGCAAGGGCAGCACTTGCTCCAATGCCGAGACAGCACGCCGTCGCGTCGCCTCGGTGTTCGCAAGCAAGTCCCGAGTCAAGGCCAGAGCATGGCTTTCCAACTCTTCGCGGGGTAGACTGCGGAGGGTCTCAACGACATCCCTTAAGAGGTTGCTTCTTCGCTCAGCTTCATTTGGGTCTAAATCCGCAGGAACCCCCGCGCCGAGAGCTCTGACGAGAATCGTCGCGAAGTGTTGTCGGGTTTCGGGTCCCGACCGGGGATTGCGAAGACCTAGTTGGGCAAGAGCCACGGCCAGCTCGTATGAGCCCGATCCTTGCTCCAGCGTCCCGAAAGCCGCCAGAATTTCCCCGCCGAGGATTTGGAGGCGGGATTCTTCGATGCTGGAATGACCAAGCAAATAGTTCAGCTCGTGGTAGTTCAACTCGGGCGCACCGACGAGTTGCTCCCTCGCTCCGTAAGGCATCAAGGAAGGATCTCGAAGGATTCGAACGCTGTTCTCGAAAAAACGATTCCGTAACTGGAGCAAGCTTTCTTGTAAATGATTTCGAATCTCAGCATGGGCATGCGGACTCTCCGCGATGGAGTCCAATACCCGAATAATCACGACGCGAGACTCTTCCCTCAAAGAAAGGTCCATGACGCTATCCGTCATGATTCCGATTAAATAGGACGCATCGCTTGGCTTCAGAGGATAACCTCTGCTTAGCAAAGCCCCCGCCAAGTGAGGGCCACTCTCGCTACAAAACCAGTCTGGGTTGCGTCTAGCCCACGCGAGACTTGCTTGCACCAAGGCCTCTCGGGCCCCGAAGGGGTCTCTCTCCCAAGAGAGGGACATTTCAAGGTTACTGAAGATATTTTCGGTAACATGTTCCGCATCGGCATCATCCGTCTCAAGCCACTCGATCAAGCGGGCTTGCGCCCTGCCAACCAGAGCCTTGGAGACCCGAGGGTTGCGTATGAGCGCAAATAAAAATCCAGATTGTTGCGGATCGGTGTTGGAGAGTGAGATGGGCTCAAACAGCTTTTGGACAAAGGCTCGCGGGCCCGCTTGATTTAAATCAGCATTCGCCATCACCTCCATGGCTTCAGCATAAATTTCGTCGCCAAAATTCCCATCCAAAAGATCACACCCTCCATCCATGAGGCCTTGAAGCATGGTAACAAATCGGCGGGGTTTCATTGCGGGATTGTGAAGAGCTGCGACGAAGCTGCGAAGCCGTATCCGCGCAGCATCTAGGCCCTGGGTGTCGAAAGCATCCAATATAGCCTTTACTTCCTTGGGATACTCGAACAGAAAGGTACCTTCGTTTCTTCCATCATTACCGCCTTCGCCTCCAGGAATTCCCATCATCATCCGCAAAGGCTCGGGAAAGAGCCGGTAAATTCCCTCGGCGCTTTGATCGAGCCAGCGATTCCACTCGGCCCGAATTGAGGCGGGGTTGGGATTTTCTATTTGGTAATTCCGTTCAGTTGCTTGCTGCAGCCGGTTCAATCGACCGCCGCTGAGATGATTCGCGAGCCCTAAAGAGAGGCGGAGGGTCAGGTCTTCGCGCAGAGCCCTGGCGATCTCTTGTGGCGTCAATTCAAAATGGGTGGGGTCATTGACGAAGTCGGAGACGAGGAAGCCCCCGAGGTTCGCAAAATAATTGGTGGCTCGTGAGGCCCCCATCGCCCGCATGGCCCCGTTGATTCCCCGGAACATCCCCAAGGTGCTGAGGTTCCGAACAAACTGGGAGCCATAGTTTCGCAGATTCCAATTTTGCGTCGTTCCCTGCTGGATCGACTCCAAGCCCATGTGAAAGGCCGGGAGGGTGCCTGAAGTGACGGCGAGGCTGGTCAGACTTCCCGCTGCCTGGCGCGTTGCCGAGGAAACCCCGTAACGGAACAGGACCCTTTCCAGGGCGTGCTCGGCCACCCGCCCTACCACCTCGGCGGAACCGAGGGTGGCCATGCCCAACAGAATTTCGAATCCCATGTCACGCAGCAATTCGGGGACGCCGTTATTTCGGAGCCACGCCAAGGTCGGCAGGCGGCGCAAGCGCTGTTCCGCTTCTTCCCTAAACCTAGGATGCCAGGCTAAGGCGGAGAGGAGCTGATGGGCGACGTGCGGGCGATTGTCGGCCAATGCCGAGTCGCAGAGCTCGAAAACCAGCCGCGCAAAATTCGCATCATTTTCCAAGGCATCGGCCTGGAGGGCCTGGCCCAACAATCGTTCCCCTGTGATGTCCAGACCC
>JAIOPF010000169.1 GCA_021414045.1 Deltaproteobacteria bacterium
GAAAAAGAGCGTCTTGGTTCGACGATCCCTCGCCTATCTTGAACGCGAGCAGAAAAAAGTTCGCAAACAAATCCTTCAAGCTCGCGCCTTCTTGATGCGTTTGAAGAACCGCGGCGTGCAGGCCATCCAGGACATTCCCCACAACGCCGAGGATCTCTACCTTCAGGTGAAGCGCGAATTCAATCGGCTCTCCAAGAAGTGGATGCCCTAAGGTTTTCCGAATTTAGTTTAATTCCATCTCGGTGGTTTCGGCCTGAGCCGGACCGGTGGAGTATTGGAACGAGAGCTCGTCGTTCTCGACGCCGACGCTGACGGATCCGCCTTTCTCCAGGCGACCGAAGAGGATTTCGTCGGCGAGTGCGCGCTTGATTTTTTCTTGGATCAGGCGGCTCAGGGGGCGCGCGCCGTATTTCTCGTCATAACCGTTTTTCGCCAGCCAAGTCTTCGCCTCGATACTGACTTCCAGTTCGACTTTTTTCTCCAGCAATTGCATCTCGAGCTCGGCCAGGAATTTTTCCACCACGTGCATGACCGTGGGCGTGTCGAGGTGCACGAAGGGGACGATGGTATCGAGTCGGTTCAAGAATTCCGGGCTGAACAGGTCCTTGATGGCCTTCATATCGTGGCCCTGGCTGCCGGCCGTGTTCCCAATGCCGATGGATTTTTTCGCGAGATCGCGGGCACCGGCATTGGTGGTCATGATCAGGATGATGTTGCGAAAGTCCGCTTTCTTCCCGTTGTTGTCGGTGAGCGTGCCGTAGTCCATGACCTGAAGCAGGATGTTGAATAGGTCGGGATGGGCTTTTTCGATCTCGTCCAAGAGCAGCACGGCATGGGGCTTTTGGTTGATGGCATCCGTCAGCAATCCGCCCTGGTCGAAGCCGACGTAGCCCGGAGGGGCGCCGATCAGGCGCGAGACGGTGTGCTTTTCCATGTATTCGCTCATGTCGAAGCGCAAGAATTGGATGCCCAAGGTGCGGGCCAACTCTTTGCTCAATTCGGTCTTGCCGACGCCCGTCGGGCCGCAGAACAAGAAGGATCCGATTGGCTTCTCCGCGGGTCCCAATCCCGAGCGCGAGAGCTTGATCGCCGAGGCGAGCTGATCGATGGCCTTGTCCTGGCCGAAGACGCGCTGCTTGAGCTCGCGATCGAGATGGCGCAGCGTTTCCTTGTCGCTGAGCGAGACCGCTTTCGACGGAATGCGCGCCATCTTCGCGATCATCCCCTCGACGTCCTGGGCGGTGACGGTTTTTTTCTGCTGCGATTTCGGGCGCAACCTCAGCGCGGCCCCTACCTCGTCGATGACGTCGATCGCCTTGTCGGGCAGATGCCTGTCGTTCAAATATTTCGCGGAGAGCTGCGCGGCGGCGACCAAGGCCGACTGGGTGTAATGCACCTGGTGGTGCTCTTCGAAGCGAGACTTCAGGCCCTTCAAGATCTTGATCGTCTCCTCGACGCTGGGTTCGGGGACGTCGATTTTTTGGAAACGTCGGCTAAGCGCGCGGTCCTTCTCGAAGGCCTTGTATTCTTGATACGTGGTGGAGCCGATGCACTTGAGATCTCCGGAAGCCAGTACCGGCTTGAGGAGGTTCGAGGCGTCCATGGTGCCGCCCGTGGTGGCGCCGGCGCCGATCAGCGTGTGGATCTCGTCGATGAAGAGAATGGCGCCAGGTTCTTTCTTGAGGCGGGCGAGCACCCCTTTGAGCCTTTGCTCGAAATCGCCGCGGAATTTCGTGCCCGCGAGCAGGGCGCCCAAGTCGAGCGAGTAGACCACGGCGTCCTCGAGGAGCTCGGGCACGTCCTTGTTGTAAATCTTGAGAGCAAGTCCTTCCGCGATCGCCGTCTTTCCGACCCCGGCCTCGCCGACGTAAAGCGGGTTGTTCTTGCGGCGGCGGCAGAGCACGTGGATGGTGCGCTCGAGCTCGTGTTCGCGGCCGATCAATGGATCAATCTTTCCTTCGCGCGCCTTTTGGTTGAGGTTCACCGCGAAGCGTTCGAGCGTATCCCCGCCGCCGCTGGTGCCGCCTTCTTCGTCCATTTCCTCGCCCAAGGGAGCCCCGAATTCAGGGTCGCCGCCGTCGGCTCCCGGCAATTTGCTGATGCCGTGCGAAATGTAGCTGACGACGTCGAGGCGGTGGATGCCCTGCTTGCTCAGGAAATAGACCGCGTGGGAATCCTTCTCGCTGAACAGCGCCACCAAGACGTTGGCGGCGGTGACTTCGCTCTTGCCGGAGGCCTGGACGTGGAAAAAGGCCCGTTGCAGCACGCGCTGCACCGCGAGCGAGGTATGGATCTCGCTTTCTCCCTCGCCGGCGGCGGTGATGAGTTGGTCGTCGAAGAAGCGCTCGAGCTCTTTGAGCAGCTTTTGAACGCTGCCGCCGCAGGCATGGACGATCTTGATGATCGCCCAGTCTTGCAGCAGCGCATAGAGCAGGTGCTCGAGCGTCAGGTAGTCGTGGCGTCGCTTCTTGGCCTCGGTGTAGGCGAAGTTCAGGGTGTTTTGCAGTTCTTTACTGATCATCTTGGACTGACAGCCTTTCCGTCAAACTCTATGCCTCTTCCATGATGCATTGTAAGGGATATTCGTGCTTTCGGGAATAGTCGATTACTTGAGCCACCTTGGTCTCGGCGATTTCGCGGGGGTAGATCCCGCAGATTCCGGTTCCTTTATGGTGGACGTGCAGCATGATGCGCGTCGCCTCATCGGCGGATTTCTGGAAAAATTTCTGCAGCACTTCGATCACGAACTCCATCGTCGTATAGTCGTCGTTCAGCAGGACCACCTTATACATGGCGGGTCTTTCGACCTTGGAACGGGTCTTGGTGGCGGTTCGGCCTTCACCGTGCGGATCTTTTTCTCGGCTCATCGCTGAAACTCCTCCGTATATTAATAAGTATTATATCCTCTAGATCGCAAGGTCATTAAAGGTCCTGCGCAACTCTCCGGGGTCGGTCCGACGATAATCTTTTTAGGGCCCCCTTGTCGGAAGTATGATTCGCGACATTATCCCTGCTTCTCACCACGAACGTAGCCGCTTCACCGCTGAATCTCCAGGAATTACCGTGCCTTCCGATTCGGATGCCGCTGGGTCCGCATCCTCCTCGGGATTTATTTCTCGCCCCCCAGGTGCGCTCCTCGAAGAGGTCCACTCCGGTGCCCATGGTAGGGGCCGGCGGCGCCCAGATCCCCATATACACATGGGAAGCCTCCATATCCATCGCGACGGCAGGGATTACGATATCGCCGCCGCTCGTGTCGTGCCTGGGGCGGGCAGGTCAGCTCTCCGAGAGCTTCGACAAAGGGGATTTACGGGCCCTTATTCGACCAGCGGAGGGGTTTATTATTTGGATACCCACGACCCCGATATCAGCGCGGCGCGTCGAGATTTACTCAATATGCAGCACGACGGAATAGGGCGAGCGACCTTCCATAACTAGAGGGAAGCCTCCTTGACACACTCGGTGCCCCCCGCTAAAGCCTTAGGGAATGTCCCAGAACTTACCTGCCACCCTGCGGATGGCCCGCTGGTATGCTCCCGAGGAAATTCGCCTCGATTCCGTGGAATTGATTCCGCCGGGGCCCGGCGAGGTCTTGGTGAAGATAGGCGCGGCACTGACCTGCGGCACGGATTTTAAGACCTTCAAGCGCGGACACCCTCGACTGATTAAGGAGATCCCCGGACCTTTCGGCCACGAAATGTCCGGCACCGTCGCCGCCGTCGGCGCTGGCGTTGCGCGGTTTCGCGAGGGAGACCGGGTGGTCGTCGGCAATTCCGCCCCCTGCTTCAAATGTTTTTTCTGCCAGCGTCAGGCCTATAGCCTTTGCGAGGACCTTCAGTTCTTGAACGGCGCCTATGCCGACTACATCCTGGTGCCGAGCCGCATCGCCGAGGTCAATCTCTACAAAATCCCCGACACTTTGCCCTTCGTCACGGCTTCCTTGAGCGAACCCCTGGCCTGCGTGCTCAATGCCTTCGAGAAAGTCGCCCCCAAGCCGGGCGAGACCATGGTTTTGCTAGGAGCGGGACCCATGGGCGTGCTCTTCGTCCAGCTGGCCAAGCTGCACGGTCTTCGCTTGATCGCCATCGGCAGAGATCCCGAAAAATTGCAAAATCTCAAGGCCTTCGGCGCCGCCGAAACCGTCAGCTTGACGCGGGACGAGCGGCCATTGGAGCGCGCGAAAGCTCTCTTGAACGAGGGGCGAGGCGCGGATTTGGTGATCGAGGCCGTGGGTCTTCCCGAGATGTGGTCACTGGCCTGCGATTTGGCAAGGCCGGGCGGGCGGATATGTTTTTACGGAGGTTGCGCTCGAGGGACGGAAGTGAAGCTGGACACCTATCGGGTTCACTACGAAGAGCTGCAATTGTTCGGGGTTTTTCATCACACGCCGGCGTATTTCCGCCAGGCGGTGGAATATCTCAGCGACGGGAAAATCCGTCCCGAGGGCCTTGTCGTGGGCGAATACCGCCTGGATCAAATCCACGAAATTTTTCGCAAGGGCCAAGCGTCGAATCCTCTCAAGCTGGCGGTGATTCCCTAGCCGGAGAGAAGTCCCATGTCGGTCGTCTTTAGGAGGTTTCATGAGTCCCCGCGTTTATTCCGTTCATTATACTTTGTTTGACCCCGCTGGTGCCGTCATGGACTCGACCCGTGAGCGGGAGCCCCTGACTTTCGTCGAGGGGAAGGGACAAATTCTCCTGGAGCTGGAAGAAGCCATCGTCGATCTCAAGCCCGGCGACAAGAGCGAGGTCTTGATCCCTTCCGACCACGTCTTTGGGCCAAGGGAAGAGGGGCGTGTCATGAAGCTCGGTCCCGACCAATTGCCGAAGCAGGAAATGCAGATTGGCCAGCAGTTTCGCCTTGGAGGCGATCCTTCCGCGCCACCCGCCACCGTGATCGACGTCACCGGCGCCTATTACATCGTCGATACCAATCATCCTTATGCGGGGATGGACCTGCGTTTCGCGGTGGAAGTTCTCTCCGTCCGTGAAGCCGACTAATCCCGGTCCATGATGTCGATGAGATCCTGGCGGTGCCGGTTTGCGTCTTGGACGCCGAGTTCGAAGAGGGTTTGCAGGTAACCCGGCGCGAAGGTGAGGTAGCTGAGGAGGTCGCTGCCGGTGAGGTAGTCTTCCCCGTAGACCTTCTCGCTGGTGTCGATGATCGAATTGATCCGTTCCAGCTGTTCCATATCGTATTCGATGCGGTCCAAAAAGACGCCGTTGAGCATGCGTCCCATTTGCAGGGCGATGGTGGGCTCCTTCATGTCTTTCTTGAATTTTGGATTTTCGCCGGTCCCGGTGGCGGAGCGGTAGCGCAGGCCCACGACGATCATCGAGTCCGCCCCGAACTGAATCGCCGGCGACATCGGCGTGAACAGGCGCAGCCCGCCGTCGGCGTAATACGTGCCGTCAATCTTGATCGAGGGGAAGATGATCGGGATGGCGGCGGAAGCCATGGCGTGCTCCACCCCCAGCTCGACGTCATAGTGCGGATATTGCCCTTGATATTCGATCGAAGGCTTGCGTTTGACGAAAAGTTCGTTCCGGCCGTTGCGTAAATTCGTGGCGTTGATCGCGACGACGGAAAGAGGCCCCGTCTCGACGTTTTTTTGGACCTGCTCCCAGGGGATCATCTTTTTCAAGAAAAGCTTGAGCGGCGTCGTGTCGAGGAAGGAATTGAAATGGGGCCCGCGACGGCGGGTGAGTTGAAAGGGATTGAAGGTGATCAGGTTGCGGATGATGCCGCCGACCGTGGAGCCGAGAAAATGCGTCGTCGCGCCGAAATCGCGCGAATAGACGTCTTCTTGCCGGATGGTCCACCAGAGTTCCTTGATTTTATCCGCTTGCTTGTCCGGATCGTCGGCCATCGCCGCCATCGCGAGGGTATTGAGCGCGCCGACGCTGGTTCCAATCTTGATATCGAAATGCTTGCGGGCGATCTTTGGGGGCAGGTTCTTTCGGATATAATAGACGACCCCGGCTTCATAGGCGCCTCGAGCGCCTCCCGCCGAGAGAACGATGGCTTTTCTTCCCATGGTTTAACCGTTTTCCTTTGCGATGTTGAGGAAGCTATCCTTCGCCGCGCGCAAGGTCTTCGCGATTTCGTTTTCGCCGTGGGCCAAAGAGACGAACCAGGCTTCGTAGGGGGAGGGCGGCAAGTAGATCCCTCGCCTCAGCATTTCCCAAAAGAAACCGCGGAACAATTCGGCGTCACTCGCCATGGCCTGATCGAGGTTCTCGACCGGTTTGCGATTGAAGAAGAGGCTCAGCATTCCGCAAGTATAGGGGACCTGGACTTGGAGCTTGGCTCGCTCGGCCACCTCGCGGATGCCCAGGGCCAGCCGCTCCGTTTTGTGCAGCAGTTTGGCGTGGGCCTTGGGCGTTGAAATGAGCTTGAGGGTTGCGAGCCCCGCGGCCATCGCCACGGGATTTCCCGAAAGGGTCCCTGCCTGGTAGACGCCGCCCTCGGGGCTGACGCATTTCATGACGTCGGCACGTCCGCCGTAGGCGCCCACAGGCAATCCACCGCCGATGACCTTGCCGAGCGTCGTGAGATCGGGGCGAATTTGATAGAGTCCTTGGGCTCCCCCCAAGTGGACGCGGAATCCAGTCATGACTTCGTCGAAGACCAATAAGGCGCCGGTTTTATCGCAAAGTTCGCGCAGGCCCTTTAAGAAACCCGGTTTTGGGAGGACACAGCCCATGTTGCCGACGATGGGCTCGACGATGATCGCGGCCAAGTCCTTGCGGTGCTGCATCGCGAGGCGGCGCGCGGCTTCGAGGTCGTTGTAGGGAGCGACCAGGGTGTGCTCGACGAAGGATTCTGGAACGCCCAGGCTATCGGGGCGTCCGTGCGTCAGGGCGCCCGAGCCGGCCTTGACGAGCAAGTAATCGGCGTGTCCGTGATAGCAGCCCGCGAATTTCAGGATTTTATTTTTTCCGGTGAAGCCGCGCGCCGCCCGCAAGGCCCCCATCACGGCCTCGGTCCCGGAATTGACCATGCGCAGGCGTTGCAGGCTGGGAATATGTCTCATCAGCTGCGTCGCCATCTGCACTTCGAGGGGGGAAGGCGCCCCAAAGCTACAGCCCAAAGCGCTCGTGGCTTGCACGGCCTCGACGACCTTGGGATGGGCGTGGCCCGCGATCATGGGCCCCCAAGAGCCCACGTAATCGATGTAATTGTTGCCGTCGACGTCGCTTAAGTAAGCGCCCGCGGCTCGAGCGATGAAACGGGGATGCCCGCCGACGTTTTGGAAGGCCCGCACCGGGCTGTTGACTCCCCCGGGAAAGATTTTTTTCGCCGCGGCGAAGAGCTTTTCGGACTGCTTATTGGCCATGAGGCCTATGCCTAGTCCCCCTCTGGCGAACTTGTCAAACCCGAGCTTTTGATTGACAGTCCCCAGGGTGCTCATTAGGATCGCCCAAATTTCGCATCGTTTCGAAGGAGGCTTCCCGTGGCGCGCAGATTTCAATGGCTTGTGATTTTGTCCGTCGTCTTATTGGCGGCGGTTGGCTCGGGTGCTTGCGGTAGTTCCAATATTCCCAAAATCGCCGTTCAAGTCACTCCGCTCTGCGTGGCCTTGGTGCCCGGTGGCACCCAGCAATTCCAGGCGAATATCTTCGTCGACGACGTCGATCAAGGCGTGGATAACGCGGCGGTTACCTGGACGGTTTTAGATGGCGACGTCAACGGGGTCATCAGCAACTCCACAGGGACCCAAGGTTTCTATTCCGCGCCCAACACCAATCCTCCTCCCGCGGTCGAGGTCA
>JAIOPF010000017.1 GCA_021414045.1 Deltaproteobacteria bacterium
ACAAAAAGATTAAGCAGATCATCGCGGAGCAACTGGGCTTGAACGAAGACGAGATCCTCGACGGCGCCTCGCTGTTGGACGATCTCGGCGCCGATTCACTCGACATCGTCGAGTTGGTCATGGCGATGGAAGAAGAATTCGAAATGGAAATCCCTGACGAGGACGCCGAAAAAATCGTCACGGTCAAGGATGTCATCGATTACGTGAAACGTCGAACGCAAGAAAGCTGACGGTGAGATGAAATTAGCCATTGCCTCCGATCACGGGGGCTTCCACCTCAAAAACTCCATTCTCCGCTTACTGGCTTCAAGAAAAATTGAATACGTCGATCTCGGTGTGACTTCCGAGGACTCCGTCGATTATCCCGACTATGCCGCCCAACTGGCGCAAAAGGTCGGGAAGGGCGAAGTCGACGGGGGCATTCTCGTCTGCGGCACCGGCATCGGCATGGCCATCACCGCCAATAAATTCAAGGGCGTCCGCGCCGCCGTCGTCACCGATCCCTTCACCGCCCAGATGAGCAAGGAACACAATGACGCCAACGTCATCGCCTTGGGCGGGCGAGTGCTCGACGAGGCCAAGGCGGGAGCGACGGTACAGGCCTGGCTCGACGCGAAGTTCGAGGGCGGTCGCCACGAACGGCGCCTGGAAAAGATCGCCGAGATCGAGAATAAGAATTTCAAATGACCTTAGGAGCCTCCCGTGAGCCTACTCAAAGACTTCGACCCCGAAATCGCAAATTCCATCCAAGGGGAGCTTGACCGACAAGAGTACAAGCTCGAGATGATCGCCTCCGAAAATTTCGTCTCGAAGGCCGTCCTCGAGGCGGCCGGCTCCATCATGACCAACAAGTACGCCGAGGGCTATCCGGGGCGGCGCTATTACGGCGGCTGCGAGTTCGTCGACATCGCCGAGAACTTGGCCCTCGAGCGCGTCAAAAAACTCTTCGGCGCCGAGTACGCCAACGTCCAGCCGCACTCCGGTTCCCAGGCCAACATGGCGGTGTATTTCACTTTCCTGAAGCCCGGCGACAAGGTGATGGGGATGAATCTTTCCCACGGCGGCCATCTCACCCACGGCGCGACGGTCAACTTTTCGGGACAGCTGTATAACTTCGTCGCCTACGGCGTCGATCCCAAGAGCGGGCTCATCGACTACGACCAGTGCCTGGAGCAGGCGAAAAAAGAGAAGCCCAAGATGATCACGGTAGGCGCCTCGGCCTATTCGCGCAACATCGATTACAAAAAATTCCGCGAGATCGCCGACGCCTGCGGTGCCTTTCTCTTCGCCGACATCGCGCATCCGGCCGGCCTCATCGCCAAAAAGCTCTTGAACGATCCGCTGCCGCATTGCCACGTCGTCACTTCGACCACGCACAAGACTCTGCGCGGACCCCGCGGCGGCTTGATACTCATGGGCAAAGATTTCGAGAATCCCTTCGGCCACGTCGCCCCCAAGTCGGGGCGCACCAAGATGATGAGCGAGCTGATCGATTCGATGGTCATCCCCGGCATCCAGGGCGGGCCGCTCATGCACATCATCGCCGCCAAGGCGGTGGCTTTCAAAGAGGCTTTGTCGCCGTCTTTCGAAGTCTACGCCAAGCAGGTCATCAAGAACACCCAGGCCTTGGCGAAGACCTTGCTGGCGAAGGATTACAACATCATTTCCGGCGGCACCGACAACCATCTGATCTTGATCGACCTGCGCAATAAAAAACTCACGGGCAAAGACGCCCAGCATGCGCTGGAAGAAGCCGGCATCACGACGAATAAGAATTCCGTGCCCTTTGACGACCAAAGCCCCTTGATCACCAGCGGTGTGCGCATCGGCACCGCGGCGCTGACGACCCGCGGGATGAAAGAGGCCGAGATGGAATTGATCGGCTCGTGGATAGACCAAGCGCTGGCGAAACCCGGAGATACGGCCGCTCATCAGAAGATCGTGGGAGATATCCGGGAGCTCTGCGAAAGGTTTCCCCTCTATGCTTGATCATTTAGGCATCGCCGTTAAGGATCCTCAAAAGAGCAAAGAGTTTTACCTGAAGGCCCTCAAGCCCTTGGGATACGGTATCGTTATGGAGTTCGAAACGGCCGTCGGTTTCGGTCCCAAAGGCAAACCGGCTTTTTGGGTCGCGCCGGGAAATGCTAGCGGACCCATCCATCTCGCATTCATCGCCGCGGACCGTTCCCAGGTCGACGCCTTTTATGAAGCGGCGATTCAAGCGGGCGGCCGCGATAACGGAAAACCCGGCATTCGCGCCCATTACCATCCCGATTACTATGGGGCTTTCGTTTTCGACCTCGACGGCAACAACATCGAGGCGGTCTGTCACAAACCGGCTTAACCTATGAAATGTCCTTTTTGCGGAGATCCCGAGAGCAAGGTCATCGACTCCCGCGTCAGCAAAGACGGTGGGATGATTCGGCGTCGCCGCGAGTGCGAGGTCTGCCAAAAGCGCTTCACCACCTACGAGCGGGTCGAAGAGATGCTGCCCTTGGTCGTCAAGAAGGACGGGCGTCGGGAGCCCTACGACCGCAATAAGGTCGTCACCGGTCTTAAGAAAGCCTGCGAAAAACGCCCGATTTCGGTGGATACCATCGAAAAGACCGCCAATGACATCGAAGCCGGCCTGATCGAAGCGGGCGAGTCCGAAATTCCCGCTTCGCAAATTGGCGAACGCGTCATGCTCGCCCTGAAAGAGCTCGATGACGTTGCCTACGTCCGCTTCGCCAGCGTTTATCGGTCTTTCACCGATATCGGCGAGTTCGTCGATCTGATCCAGAACGTCGAAAGTAAGACGGACATTCCCTCTTCATGAAAAAAAATCCCGTTCCATCGGACGAATATTGGATGGACCTGGCCCTGGCCGAGGCGGTCAAGGCGCGCGGGCAGACTTCTCCCAATCCCATGGTTGGAGCTGTCTTAGTCCGAAAAGGGAAGCTGCTTGCCAAGGGCTACCATCATCGCGCCGGCCTTCCCCATGCCGAAATCGAGGCCTTCAAACAAATTAAAGATCCGCGCGGCGCCACCCTCTACGTGACGCTAGAACCCTGCTGCCACCAAGGTAAAAGGACGCCGCCCTGCACCGAGGCCATCTTGCGCTCGGGAATCAAGAAAGTCGTCGTTGGGACGCTGGATCCCAATCCCAAAGTCTCCGGCAGGGGCGTGAAAATTCTTCTCCGTGCTGGAATCGCCGTTAAAATTGGGGTTCTGAAATCGGAA
Organism: Deltaproteobacteria bacterium; assembly: GCA_021414045.1. GTDB lineage: Bacteria > UBA10199 > UBA10199 > DSSB01 > DSSB01 > DSSB01. The sequence continues at coordinate 3,223 of JAIOPF010000017.1, forward strand.
TGCCGGGAGCTCAACGCCCATTATAACCGTTGGATCACGACCGGAAATCCTTGGGTGATCCTGAAGACCGCCTCGTCTTTGGACGGCAGGATAGCGCTGGCGAATGGAAAGTCTCGCTGGATCACCGGCGAGGCCTCGCGTCTTTGCGTCCACGAATTACGCGGCGAAGTCGACGGCATCCTGGTCGGTAACCAGGAAGACCAGCGCCTGCGTTCGGGCGTCAGCGTGGTGCTGTGCGAGCGGCCGTCGATGGCCTCGGTCGATGTGCGCGGCGGCGCGCCGGGCACGCGCGAGAC
>JAIOPF010000170.1 GCA_021414045.1 Deltaproteobacteria bacterium
CCGAGCGCACCGCCGGCCGAAATCGCGCCAGGGATGCCGCCACGTTCACGATCGACGCGGTCATGCGCTTGGCCAAGACATCCGCCTTGTCCCTGGCCCGAACCGAGAGGATGTCGCGCAAAAGCCTCGTGGGCCGCGAGGCGTCCTCCTCTCCCAACATCAATTTTTCATGCGCGAGCTGCCATTCCCTAAATGCATCGGGGGTCAAAGCACGACGCACCTGATCGGCGACTTCGACGTATTCTCCAATGGAACGCCAAGCTTTTCGCGCTCGCTGGGAAGCCGGCGAGGCCTTCAGGTCCCGGAACCATAGGCTCAAGGGCAGCCAATCGTATTGGCCCAAAACAAAATCGTTTTCGGCGACGGCCTGACGGAAGTGGCCTTGGCGAATCGGACTCAAGGGCGTTCCCTTGATTTCCTCGAGGATGGTTTCCGAATCCACGCGCGTCGGGATTCGGGAGGGAAGCAAGCCTTGAAAGCGGGATAGGATGCCCGCAAGCGGCGTTTTGCCCTCGATATAACGTTCAAGGCGAGTGGAAATATCGGTGAATCTCTGGAGCAAGCGGCCATATTTTGTCGCCGAAAAAACTGATTTTGAGCTCGGCCCCTTGACATCCCCCAAATAGGATTCAGCATCGTGATGATAACGTCGCGTCTCGAGCAGTTTCAGCTCCACGCTCTCCAGCAAGCGCCTGATTTCGCGGCGACGGTTTTTGGATCCCTCATTCACCCTGGACCGCAGTTCCCTTTGCAAGAATTGGAAACGCACGTGCCATTCCTGCATGCGATCGCTCACCGATTCAAAATGCTTCAGATTGACGTGGTAGAGTTTGGCGTCCAGGTTTTGGTAGGCCTCGGCGCTGCGATTATCCGCGGCGATCTCCCCGGTTTCGCGCATTCTTCGAAAAACCTCGCGGGCCAGCGGCAAGTCTTGATTCAACTCCTGAGACAGCTGAAACCGGTCGGCGTCGCTGATTTCCTCGTTGAATAAACCGTTGATAATGCCTCGAAACGGCGCTTCCAGGCCGTTCGGCTGAACGGATCTTCCTTCGGTGGAAACCGACGAAGCGACGACGCCCTTTCCTTCGGGCCGAATCGTGCTCATCGCCATCATCACCGGGCGTGCGGCGGACTCCGCTTCCGGGAAGGGATTGGCGATGCCCTCGACGCTAAGCGCCAACATCGGCCGAAAAAGGGAAAAAGGACCGTTCGGCCGGGTCGTCGAGCTTTCCAATCCTTGAGTACGAAAGGCCAGCTCCTGCATCATCGCGGCATGCCGAGGCCCCAAAGCTTCTTGGCTCAACCTTCCTCCGACATTGAACTGGAGCAAGGTCACTAGCGAATCCGTCCAGAAGGTGTCACCGCTGGTACTGGGTCTCAACCCCAGGCGAGTCTCGGCGTAATGACCCGCCGCGATGCCCCCGAACATGCCGAGTTGGGCGAAGGCCTGTCGAGAAAATTGTGTGAATCCGGGCAGGCGGGCGATTTCTCCCGTGGCGGGATTGATGCCGTGCACACGGTCAAAGAGTTGTCCCGAGGCGGCGCCGCTCAGCTTCAATAATCCCAGAGTCAGGGTGAGCGAAGCCAACTCATGGGAAATAGAGCCGCGATCCCAACGCAGCGTTTCCGGATGCATCGCCATGCCGTAAGCGCGAGTGCTGCCCCAAAAAGCCAAGACCTCGGCGGGAAAGGCCGCGGAGCTCGCCAAAAAACTAGCGGCAACTCCACGCGTCCACCAGGCCGCCGGCCGGGCCGCGAGACGTGAGAGCACGCCCAAGCGCATCGCGCCGAACACAGTGCCCGCCACTCCCATGCCTAAGATCATCCCGGGGTCGGAAGCTTCCCGGACGAAATTTCGGGCCAAAAATTCAAAGCGCCGTCCGGCGCCGCCGACGCCGCGCATGGCGTTAAATTCGCCCAAAGCCCGCTGATGCAAGGAATTCGGCACCAAGCCGCGAAGGGCCGGAGGACCTTCGGCGAGGACTTGGAAAATCGCCCCGCTCAAAGCCGCATTGCCACCAGCTTGGGATCTTTGCCCTAGATTCAACAAGCCGGAAAAAAACAGGTCGGCGTCGGCCTCGGTCTCCAGGGACAAGAATTCATTCCAGTCGGCACCTAAACGTCGCGTCAAAGCCTCCCGTTCGGCCATCGGCAGGCGCTGAAAGGCGCTCCTCAAGCCTTCGGAAGGAGCTTGGGTCAAATTTTCGTTTAAATGGAGCAGCGCACGGGATTCTGGATTCGCATCGTTAGACGCGGAGGCCACCTGCGCCAAAACCAAGGCGATGGCCGAGGAAGCCGCCGAGCGCGGAATGTCGCGGGAATGGAGATACCCATTTCCCAACCTATTGGGAAAAGACGGAGTCATGATAATACCACGGAAACCTGAATAAAAACCTAATATTAGGAGTACGGGGTGTTATCGCGGCGTGTCAAGGAAAGTTGCGCCCCAAGGGGACTATTCGACCATCCGGCGATAGATCTGGTCGGCCTTGCCCTCTTCCGTCAGCTTGTCGTTTTTACGCGCCTCGCTGAAGGACAGCCAGGTCAGGTAAACGACGGAAACCATCATGATGATGATCGGAATGTTATCGGGGAGGGAAAGGATGTGCAGAAAGTGTTGCATGGAGGGCACATAGCGGTTTTGCCCTCATTCGTCAAGAATCCCCGTGGCTTGCAAGCCGCTCTTCCCCCTTGAAATCCAGGAGACACCATGCGAGAGCCCCCTGGAGTCACCATGGAAAAAAACAAAAGCTCCCTTCTCATTTTATTCAGCGTGATCGTCCTCGACCTGATCGGGTTCGGAATCGTCATTCCCATCTTGCCCTTTTACGCGGAACAATACGGGGCCAACGCCACCATCTTGGGATTATTGCTGACTTCGTATGCGGTGATGCAATTCCTCTTCTCGCCGATTTGGGGAAAGCTCTCCGATCAAATCGGACGCAAGAAGGTGCTGCTCATCACGATGGGAGGTTCGGTTCTCGGTCTTTTGATCCTGGGTCTAGCCCATTCCCTCACCCTGCTTTTCGTGGGACGAATCCTTGCTGGCGCTTTCGGCGCGAATATCAGCGTCGC
>JAIOPF010000171.1 GCA_021414045.1 Deltaproteobacteria bacterium
TGCGTCCCACGGGCAAACTTCATTTGGGCCATTATTTTGGCGTCCTGAAAAATTGGTTGGAGCTGCAGCATCAATACCGGTGTTTTTTCTTCATCGCCGATTGGCACGCTCTCACCACCGAATACCAAGATCCGAAAGTGCTGAAGCAGGCCTCGCGCGACATCCTTCTCGATTGGCTGGCGGTGGGCCTCGATCCCGAGCGCTGCACCATCTTCCTCCAGTCCCGGGTTCCGGAGCACGCCGAGCTGCACTTATTGCTTTCGATGCTGACGCCCATCAGCTGGTTGGAGAGGGTGCCCAGCTACAAAGAGTTGAAAAACGAGCTCCAAGACCGCGATTTGTCGACCTACGGATTTTTGGGCTACCCCTTATTGCAGACCGCCGACGTGGCGATCTATAACGGCGACCTGGTGCCAGTGGGCCAAGACCAAGTGGCCCACCTCGAGCTGTCCCGGGAAATCGTCCGACGCTTCAATCATTTGTACGGGGATACCCTGGTCGAGCCCAAGCCTTTGCTGACGCCCACGCCAAAGGTTCCCGGGCTCGATGGGCGCAAAATGTCGAAGAGCTATGGAAACGCGATTTACTTGAGCGATGACGAGGCCTCCTTGAGGAAGAAAATGAGCGACGCGGTGACCGACCCAGCCCGTATCCGCAAAAGCGATCCGGGCAATCCCGACGTCTGCAACGTCTTCGATTACCATCGCTTGTTCTCGCCGCCCGAGTTGGTCTCGCGGGTGAACCTCCAATGTCGTGCGGCCGAGATCGGTTGCGTCGAGGACAAGAAGTTGGCGACCGAAAATCTCCTCGCTTTCCTGCGCCCGATCCAAGAACGCCGGCGCGAATTGGAAGCGAACCCCGCCATGGTCGACGCCGTCCTTGAAAAGGGCGCCGCCGCCGCGAGGAAAGTCGCCCAAGAGAACCTGAAAAAAGTCTACGAGAGGATGGGACTATGATCCACGATTCCCAGCACGCCTACAAAGTCGACCTTGAGGTTTTCGAAGGACCGCTCGATCTCCTGCTGCATCTGATCAAGAAGAACGACGTCGACATCCTGAACATCCCGATATCGCTGATGCTAGAGCAGTACATGGAATACCTCAATCTCTTGGACGAGCTCAACATCGACTTGGCGGGGGATTTTCTCCTCATGGCTAGCGAGTTGGCTCACATCAAGTCCAAGCTGCTGCTTCCCGACCACGACAAGGGCGAAGAGGAAGAAGAGGGTGACGATCCTCGGGCCGAGCTGATTCGACGCCTGCTCGAATACCAGCGCTACAAAGAGGCCGCGGATGCCTTGGCCTCTCGCCCCATGCTGGGACGCGATGTTTTCGCCCACGGGATGCCCCCGGAGGCCTTCGAAGAAGTAGAAGAGGAACCCGTCGAGGTCGACCTGTTCCAGCTGATCAGCTGCTTTTATGAGATGCTCAAGAAAGCCCCGAAGACCACCGTCCACGAAGTCCGCGCGGAACGGGTTTCGGTCACCGAGCGCATTTACGAATTGATGGACCGGCTCCGCGGACAGACCATGACCGAATTTCGCGCGCTCTTCGAGGGTGAGGCCACGCGCGAGCGGCTGATCGTGACCTTTCTCGCTGTCCTCGAGATGGTGCGGATGAAGGTGCTGCAGCTGACGCAGAACCAGACCTACGGTGAAATTTACCTGGTGCCTTCCTTCGAGGGCGCCGATTTGCAAAACATTGAAGCCAACGTGACCATTCAGTAAGGGATATTTATGGAAATCGCCCGACTCAAATCGTTTCTGGAAAGCCTGATCTTCGTTTCCGAGCAGCCCTTGAAGACGCAGGACATGCTCGTGGCCATCCAAAACTACGAGGAAGAATTGCAGAAACCCAAGGTTACGGAAGAATCCGCGGCCGAGGAAGTTCCCGAAGGTGCCGAAGCCTCTCTGGAGGCGGCTCCGTCCGCCGAGGACGAGGCGGGGGCCGAGGCCGAAGTCGAGACTAGCGCCGAGGACCAGCTCTTGGCGGCGGCCGAAAAGGCCAAGAGCCAAACCGGCCGCGCCGAGATCCAACAGGCCCTTCAAGAATTGGCCGAAGAGTACCTCAACAACCCGACTCGAGGTATCCTGCTCACCGAGGTCGCGAATGCCTGGCAGTTCCGCACCCGTCCCGAGAACGCGATCATCCTGCGCCAATTCTACCAGCCCAAGCCCACGAAAATCTCAAAGCCTTCCCTCGAGACCTTGGCCATCGTCGCCTACCGCCAGCCGGTGACCCGCGCCGAGATCGATGCGATCCGCGGCGTGGATTCGGGCGGCGTCTTGAAGACCCTGCTCGAAAAGAACCTCGTGCGCATCGTCGGCAAGAAGGACGAGCCCGGAAAGCCCATGCTTTACGGGTCCACCCAAGAATTCCTCGAGCTTTTCCAATTGAAGAACCTGCATGAATTGCCGACGCTGAAGGAATTCCGCGAGCTGGAAGAAGAGTTCCAGCGCAAGACCGCCGCCGAGGGGGTCGTCACCGAGAACGTCGAATCCGAGGTCGAGGAAGAAGAATCCCTGATCGAGGGCGATTCCGTGCAGCAGATGATCGCCGTGCTGGATGAAGAGGAAGAAGAGGCCTTCCAAGACCTCGAGGCGAGCCTGAAGGACCTCCGCGACGTCGAACGCGACATCTTCGCCGAAGAGAAGGCCGAGGAGAAAGCCGCGGCGGCGGCCACCCCGCAAGACCAGTCCCCCGAGTCCTGACCGGCATGGAGCGCCTGCAAAAAATTCTATCCCGCGCCGGGATTTCCAGCCGTCGCCGGGCCGAGGAAATCATCTTGGCCGGCAGGGTGAGGATCAACGGCAAGATCGTGAAGGAGTTGGGAGCGAAAGCCGATTCCGCGAACGACGAGGTCTTGGTCGACGGCAAGCCGATTCATCGCCCCAAAACCCACCAATATTACGCCTATCACAAGCCACGCGGCGTCGTCGTCACCAAGCGGGACGATTTCGGGCGGACCACGGTCTTCGATTTGCTCAAGTTGCCGAAAGCGGTGAACTCGGTGGGGCGTCTCGATAAAGAATCGGAAGGCCTGCTCCTACTCACCGACGACGGGGAACTGCTGCAGCGCTACACGCATCCCTCCTTCGAAGTCCGAAAGATTTATCATGTCCACGTCACGCGCCTGCCCAACGCCGAGGAAAGGCGAAAGATGCGCGAGGGAATAGCCCTGGAAGAAAAGGAAGTGCACGCCTTTTCCGTCAAGGCCCTGCCGGTGAAAGAGGAGCCTTGGATCGAGATCGTCCTAGGCGAGGGTATCAAGCGGGAAATCCGCCGCATGCTGGAAGTCTTCGGCATCAAAGTGAAGCGCTTGATCCGCGTCAAGCATGGCGAGGTGGAACTTGGGCTTCTGAAGCCCGGCCAGTTGATGCCGCTCAGCGAGTCGATTCTCAAGAAAATGCGCCGAAGCGTCGGGCTGGGGGACTAGGCAGAATCCGGCAAAGGAAGGGAATCCTCGGAACTGGGACTTTTCCGTCTCTCTAACATAATCACCAACGCAGGTACGAAAACAAGCGCCGCGGCCACGCAGGTGATTTCGCCGATAATCGCGATCCAACCAAAAGATACCAGCGCCTGGTTCTTGGCGATGATCAACGTGAAATATCCGATGATGGTTGTGAGCGAGCACAGGGCGACCGCGCCCCCCGTGGTTTTCAGCACCCTTGGCACCGATCCCCTGCCTTCCAGGGAGTAACGCTGGTAAATATTGACGCCATAATCGACGCCGATCCCGAAAGTCGTGGGGATGGCGATGAAGTTGAAGAAATTGATCTTGAAGTCGAAGAGGGCGACCAATCCCCCCATCCATAGGACGCCCAGCATCAAGGTGCCGATGATGAAGTAGATGGCGGGACGGTTGCGAAAGATAAGGGCTACGACCAAGCACACCGCCAAGAAGGCGTAAATCGTCGCCCTAGGGCCATCGTGGATGACGGCGCGGAGCAGGTCCGCGAAGATCACCGAGTCGCCGGAGCCCGTGATGACGGTGCCATCGGGCAGGGTGTTGGAGCGGATCATGTCGGCGAAGCGGATCAGGTTCTTGCCGTTCCACAAGGGGGCTAGGTCGCTGGGGTAGATGTAGACAATTTTCCCCAAGTCGCCGTTTTTTTCGCGGTAGTTCTTGACCACGCCTTCGGGAAGGTCGGCGACAGTGACCGGCTGCGAGGTGAATTTGGTCTTGAACTGCTCCAGTTCCTTCCTTTGTTTTTCATTCAGGAAATTGAGCGCGTCGTCCTCGAGCAGGGCGCGCATTTTTTGCAGCCATTCGATTTTTTCGGGCTGCTGTTCGGGCACGAAGGAAAAGAGCGATTTGCAGCTGTCCAGCACTCGGGTTTCGCGGGAGTTCTGCTCGTTCTTGCGGACGATTTCGCGGCACAGCGGTCGGACTTGATCCGTGCTGTCGGTGACCAGAACCGCGGGGGTCAAGGAGCCCGTGAAGATCTTCTTCACCTTGTCGTTGATCACCGATTCTTCGGAAGACTCCTTGCCCTTGCTTTTGACCCGGAGCTTCGAGAAGTCGTATTCGAGGGAATTGGGGAAATAATGAATGATCAATGGAACCGACAGGACGCTCATCGCGACGCCCGCGATTGTCAGGGTCTTCGCCCAGCCGTTGAGTCGGTCGGCGAGGGGCGCCATGAAGGAGAATTTGAATCGTTCCTGGTTGTTGGCCTTGAATAAGGGCCAGACTTGTTCGCTGATCCCCAAGAACACCGGCAAGACCGTATAGGTGGCGACCCAGCAAAGGAACATTCCCAAGCCGCCGATGAAGCCGAAGTGCACGAATCCGCGAACTTGGGTCAGCATGAGGGTGGCGAAGGAGACGCTGGTCGTGAGGCTGGAGGCCAACGTGCCGCTGAAGGTCGCGGGAATGGCGATTAGCATGGAGTCGAGGGGATTAGCGCCATTCTTCCGCTCTTCCATATAGCGAGCCATCAGGATAAGGCTGTAATTGATGCCGTTGCCGATGATGATGGAACCTAAGAAGGCGGTCTGAGTCGTGAGATACCCGATCTTCCAGTAGGCGATGGCGAAGCTCCAGGCCCCGCCGTTGAAGACCGCCCAGGCCATCAACAGGACCATGCGGACTTTGCGATAGTACAGCAGCACGACGAGGCCGACCAAGCTGGCGCAGAGGACCGCCGTGGAAACGACGTCCTCGATGAGGGTCTGGTATTCGAAGAGGACGCGGCGAAACTTTCCGGTCAATCCGACCTGCATCGAAGGATGGTATTTCTTGGGTTCGAGGTCCGCGATGGTCTTGTCCACTTTCGCGACCAGACGTCGAGAGAAGTCGATGCCCGAGGCGGTTCCCGGCGGACGAAGCACGACGGCCATGACCTTGCCGTCCTTGTCGAAGAAATAACCGTCCCGGTAATACTGGTACTGGCCGGTCTTGGATTGGTACTTGTCCTCGATATCCTTCGTCGAGAAAGCCTGTTCCTCTTCCTCCTTCGTTTCGAAGGATAAAAACAATCCCGACGATTTGAGCTTCTGTCTTTGGATTCTCCGGTTCAGCCTGTCGTAGAGCGTCTTGATGTCCTCGAGGTCCATGTAGAGATACTTGTGGTCCTCGAAAAAATGCTTCACCTCGGAGACGTTGTAATCGATCTGCTTGATGTATTCGGGTGGGTATTCATGCAGCTTCGCGACGAGATCGTTGGCGAAGCGTATTGAAGCCGCGGGATCGTCGGATTCGATGGCGACGATGAGCGAGCCTTCGCCGCCGACTCGTTTCAGGATGCGATCGAGGTCCTTGAGGCTTTGAAAGTTTTCCGGAAGCAGTTCCTTGAAATCGCTTCGCAGCTTGAGATGGGAGGCCTCGCTCACGCAAAAGGCAAAAAACAAAGTGAAGGCCAAGGCCAAGGGCCAGCGGGCTCG
>JAIOPF010000018.1 GCA_021414045.1 Deltaproteobacteria bacterium
AATTCCGGGAGGTTTCGCCCCCGCCACTCTATTGATATACCAGATCAACGGGACCAAGCTCACGCCGGCCTCTCCGAATCAGGCTGTGGTGCTTTATCCACTCTACAATCCGGTGTGGATGGCTCCTTCGGGCACTCAGCAGTTGCATATGCTTTTCGGTCCGCCCAGTTCCGATCTCATTGTCTCCTTTGATGCCAAGGCGATGAAGGTGATCGATGCGAATTGGTGCGACCCCAAATCGGGAACCAGTGGGCCCGACGGCGGCACCGATGCCGCGGGGGGACATGGCGGCTCGGGTGGGACGGCGGGGCATGCGGGAACGGGTGGCGCCGCCGGTACGGCCGGGCATTCAGGCGGCGGTAGCGCCGGTGCTGGCGGGCACGGCGGCAGCAGTGGAAGCGCGGGACATGCCGGAGCTGGCGGCGCTGGGGGGCATGGTGGAAGTTCCGGAAGCGTCGGTAAGGGCGGAGCTGCAGGCGCCGCCGGCAAAGGTGGTGCGGGCGGAACTGCGGGAGGCGCTGGAAAGGGCGGAACCGCGGGAAGCTCCGGCAAGGGTGGGACAGGGGGAATTAAATAACGGGATGGATTCACGACGAAGTGAAACTGGAAGATAGGGGGTGAGAAGAATTTTTCGGTAATTATCCAATAAAATGATAATCTTATCGTTGCCGTTAAATTTACTTAAATGCCTTTGCCGTTTTTACCCTGCGTGAAATAATGTAGCGGTGAAGATCTTGAATAAGCTGGGGCAGGGGACGATGGGCGAAGTTTATTTGGCGGAAAGCGCGGGGCGGCGCTTGGCCCTGAAGTTCCTCCATCTCCACGCCGACGACAATCTCCTGGCTTATTTCAAATCGGAGGTCCAGGTTCTCGCGCAAATTTCGTACCCGAACCTGGTGAGGATTTACGATTTTTTCGATGCCAAGGCGGCGAGCGCATTGTTCCCGTTCGCCGATTCCCTGCCTTCCGACTTTCCCCGCGGCGCGCCCTTCTTTTCGATGGAATACCTCGAGGGGTGCACCCTGGAAGAGAGTCCTCAAAGGCCGGAGATTTTTACGGCCCTCTCTTTATTTTTCCAGGCCTGCGAAGGACTGCAATACCTCCATGCTCGCCACATCCTGCACCGCGACCTGAAGCCTTCCAATCTTTGGATTAATTCCACGAATACCTTGAAGATACTGGATTTTGGCTTAGCTCTGCGCTTGGATGAAAGCCAGCAAGAGTCGGCCATCGTGGGCACTTGGCGATATTCCCCTCCCGAGGCTTACGACGGAAAATGGGAACCGCGCAGCGACCTGTTTTCTTTGGGAGTGATCTTCTACGAATGGCTGACGGGGAGGAAGGCCTTTTCGGTTCCTTTGACCCATCGTGGCTTGGAGGGAGTCGTTCCCCCCGCATCCGTCAAGAAACTGCGGCCCGATCTTCCCGTTTTTTTCGGGGATCTTTTGGATCGCTTGATACAGCTCAATCCCAGCCTGCGCCCCAGCTCGGCGCAGGTTCTCCTGAGCGTGCTGCAAGAGCATGGGGTTCATGGGGAGAAGCAGGCCGAAAGCCTCCTCACCGTTCTGGAAAAACCCCCGCTGATAGGCAGGGACGAGGAGCTCCTCATTCTCAAGGGCTATGCCGAAGCCTTGCGAGAGAAAAGGAGAGCCTTCACTCTAGTGACCTTGGAAGGACCCATCGGAGTCGGAAGAAGCCGCCTGCTGGAAGAATGGCGCTGGGATTGCCTGTTGCGCGGCCTGAGGATCCTAGACCTGAACTATCGCGAGGGACCCTTTTGGCTCGATCAATTGTGGAAAAAATTGCGGACTACCCAAGAAGAGTTTCCCCAAGGTCTTCCGGAACAACTTGAGGTGCTGCAAGCCCTTTTGGGATCGGAGCCGACAGCGTTGGTTTTGAGGGATCTGCAGGCTTGGCCGGCGGAGACTTTTCCCCAGCTGCGGATCCTGCTCGAAAAATTGCGCCGCGGCGACTCGCCTCTCTTGGTCGTATTGGAACAAGCGGAAGGTCCGGTGACTTGGGTAGAAGCGGCGCAGCGGCGCCTGCAGCTTGCGGATTTAGAGCAATCCCAAGCCCTGCGCATGATCGCGGAGGCTACTTCGGGCTGGGAGCTTCCGGAGGCCACCGCGAAGTCCCTCGCCGTCCGTTCGGGAGGACGCCCGCTTTTGATCATCGAGGGCTTGAAGCAGCTGGCCCTGTCGGATTTTGTTTCGTCCAAGAATTTGGACTTGCTTGGAATTCCCGAAAACCTAAGGCAGAGCTGCGCCCAAGGGTTGAAGCGACTTTCCACCGAAGCCCGCGCCTTGCTGGCTCTCCTCTTGTGCCACCCTAGTCTCTCGACTTGGGAATCCTTGCCCGAATCAAAGCATCGCTCGCCGTCCTCTCTCCTGGAACTGGACCTGGCGGGCATCCTGAAACCTCGAAGTCCGGAAGAGCCCCAGCTGTTCTTGGCCCATCCCTCCCTTCAAGAGGCATATTTGTCCGCCCTTTCCGAGGAAGAAAGGCTGGACGCTCACCGATGGTGGTTGGAGAGTTTGCGGAATAATATTCGCGGGGGAGCGGCCGATGAAACGACGTATTTGGATCTTATGGAGCACGCGCGGGCTTTGGGCGATCTCGAGTGCACGGCGGCTTTTGGAATGAAGAGCTTGGAGATCCTGGAAGGCCGGGGGGACTTGAACGAAGCGCTCTCGCTTTCGGATCGGCTATTGGGCTTGGCGATTCCCGCCGCTGAACGCCTGCGCTTGCACGCCCATCGGGCGCCGCTTTACTACAAGTTGGGACGCTATCCCGAAGCGATAGCCGCTTATGGGGATTTTTACCGGGAAAAGCCCGAAACGGAGAGCCTTCGTCAAAAGGTGAAGTTTCTTTATTACACGGGATTGGTTCATTTCAGCGCGGGAGAAGATCGCGAGGCCGAAGCCGGTCTGCTGGCCTGTTTGGCGACTTCTAGCGCCGAGAAATTCGCGGACATTCGCGGTTACCACGCGCGAGCCCATCAGTTGCTGGGCAATCTGTCGATCAAGAGAGCGGCATGGAGAGAGGGCGCCTCCCACTTCGAGCGCGCCAAGGATCTGGCCGCGGGCGATGAGGTGTTGTTGGGAGAGATAGCCCAGGGACTAGGGAAAATCGCCCAGGAAGAAATCCGCTGGGAAGACGCGGAAAAATTATTTCTTTCGGCGCGAGATCATTTTCAAAGCGCCGAAGCCCCTCAAGCCGAAGCATTGGACTGGCAAGCCTTGGCGCAACTCCAACGGGCCAAAGGGGACCTTCGGCAGGCCGAGGCCTCTTCCCTGCGGTCCTTGGCCCTGGCCAATGCGGGCGCCGAAATCCTGCAGTGGGCTCGGTATCATTCGAATCACGCGTTGTTGCTGACGGACCTTGGCCGCTATTTCGAGGCATTGGGTTTTTTTCGCAAAACCGTCGAAATCCTCGAAATCCTCGGCAACCCCGAGGATGTCCTCATCGCCCACCTGCAGGAACTGCATTTTCTCTCCGTATTTGGAAACCAAGACAGGTGGGACGTCGCATTCGCGAGCTTGCTCTCCGAACGTCGAGCGCTGGAAAATTTCCAGCTCTGGGGTTTTGCGCTTTTTCTCGAGGCCGAAGAGCTTTATCGGCGCGGAGAATGGGCCAAAGCGGAAGAAGTTTGTCGCGGCAGTCTTTCGGAGTTGCCGCCGGCGGAAAGACCCAAGGCACATTGGGCCTGGCTCCGATGCCGCTCGATGCGGGCGCTTCTCTCCGGGGAAGACCCTCGGATCGGAGAGGTAAAGAAACAGTTGGGGCGCGTCTCGTCGTCGTTCTTCTCTCTTTGCATCGCGGTCGTGGAGTTTTTGTCGGGGAGCCCCGAATCCTTGACTCGAGAGGCTTTAGAAGAGCTCAAGTCGAGAATAGACGGCGCGGAGGGTCCCGAAAACCGAATTCAGTTTTACCAGTTATTGGGCCAATATCTCCATGCCCAGAACTTGGAAACCCTCGCTTCCAGGATGCGGCAAAAGGCCGACCTTGAATGGCGAAATATCGATCTGCAACTACCGGAGGAATACCGTATGGACTTCGAAAAAAACCGGAATCTTCGCGACTTCAACGCCACGTTGGAACAGGCGAAACCCGTTCCCGTCGCCGGCGAAAAGCCCGCTTCCATCACCGAGGCGCGGTTCCGCCAATTTTGCGCGATCAATCGGCAGATTTCCCAAAAGACCGACTTCAAGGAAATCCTCGAGCGGGTCATGGACGTCGCGATCGAATGGAGCGGCGCTGAACGCGGATTTCTTATCTTGAAAAAGGGCAAGGAGAAGCTGGGGCCCTTGAGTGGCTACAAGGTCCAGACCGCCCGGAACCTGAATCAAAAGAGCCTTGGCGAAAAAGAGTTCCAATTTTCCTTTTCGGCCATCAAGGAGGCGATTCAGCAAGGTGGGACGCTGCTGACCGACAACGCCCAAACCGACGAGCGTTTTCATGGGGCGTCCTCGATCCATAAATTCCAGCTTAAATCCATCATGGTCATTCCCCTGGAAAACGACGGCGAAAATCTGGGTGCGCTTTACTTGGACCATCGCTATCAGCCGGGCTGTTTTTCGAGCGAGGATATCTTGATGATCTCCGGCTTCGCCGGTCAGGCGACCATGGCGATCCAGAAGGCGCGGACCTTGGAAGAGTTGAGAAGGGCCAAGGAGCAGCTGGAAATCCGCGTCAAGGATCAGGGTGTGAAGTTGGAGGAAATGGCGGAAGAGCTCTCGCAAAGCCGGCAGGGGCTGAAGTTCGAGTACGATGACATCATCGGCCGCTCTCCGGCCATGATCCAGGTTTTCCAGCTCTTGGATCACGTCACGCAGACCAAGATTCCCGTGTGGATCTGGGGTGAATCCGGAACCGGCAAGGAGTTGGTCGCGCGTTCGCTGCATTTCAACAGTCAAAGGAAAAAAGGTCCTTTTGTCGCGGAAAATTGCAGCGCCATCCCCGAGAATTTGCTCGAGAGCGAATTCTTCGGCCATAAAAAAGGCGCGTTCACCCACGCCGACCGGGATCGCGTCGGTCTCTTCGAGCAGGCGAGTGGCGGGTCGCTCTTTCTGGACGAAGTGGCGGATATGCCTCTTTCCATGCAGGCGAAATTGCTGCGGGCCTTGCAGGAGGAGGAAATTCGGCCCCTTGGTTCGAACAAGGTGGTGAAAATCGACGTCCGCTTGATC
>JAIOPF010000195.1 GCA_021414045.1 Deltaproteobacteria bacterium
GGTGAGATCGCTGAAGTTTCAATGCGGCGACGATGGAGTTCGAGGGCAGCGTCGTAGGAGCCTCCCGTGGCTTGATGCAGCAGTCGGCCTCCGACGTGGAATTGCAGCAAGGTGGCGAAGGAATCGGTCAGGATATTGCCGACGTCGCTGTGGGCACGCAGACCCAGGCGAGATTCGAGGACATGGGAGGCGAAGATTCCTGTGAAGGCCGAAGCTTGAGGCATCGCCGCGGTCGTGAAGCGAGCCAGGGCTGTTTCGCCGGAGGCAAAACGGCGGGTAAGCGCGCTGCCCGTGGCCCCGAAACTCTTGAGTAGGAAAAGCGTCAAGCCGCTAGCGAGCAGATCGCGTCCGAGGGCCCTTCGGCTCCAATCTTGAGGATTCCCCAGTGCCTGATGGATGCCGCGGGTGGCCAGGGTGAAAGTCGGAAATTCGAGGGCGAAACCGGCGCTCCAAGATAGCGTGCGGGCGCCAAGGCCTCGCGTCAAGAGTCCCGCGCTCGGAGAAGCCGCCAGCCGGCTCAAGGTTGCCAGCCTCACGGTCTGGAAAACGGCGCTAGCGAGAAACATCCCTCCGAGCATGGCGGGATCGGAGGCCTGGCTGGCGAAATTGCGGGACAAGACTTCAAACCGAGCTCCGAAGGCGCCGCGGCCGGAAAGGGCTTCTAGCCTTTGATGGGCCCGTTGTTGGTAAGGAGACTCGGTCGGTGACTGAGAAAGGCTTTGGTAAATTTCGGCCGCGAATTCAATCTGGCCAGCCTGCTCTTGCCGTTGAGCGAGGGAAAAAAGTCCTTCCGCCGCGAGGAGAGGATCGCTCTCGGAGGCGAGGGCGTTTAGCTCATCTCGAGAGGCTGTACTGGGCGCATCCCGAAGCAAGGCTCGCAAGGGAACTCCAATCGTTGCGTCATTCGACGAAAAGGGACCTGAAGTAGGACTTCGGCCCATCAAATTTCTTACCCGGAAATTCAAGGCAAAGCTCCGCTGAAGATTTTTATCAATAATGAGGGATAAAACGGGCGACGATCGCCCAGCGGACCTGGATAGGAAGAAGACTTAATCTAGAAGAAACAACCCAATCACACTCTCTTATCCGTCGATTTCCTTACCTCCCGACGAAAGAGACCAACACCCCATAACTAAATTCGCTAAAAATAGATAGTGAAAAATGTCAAAATTGCGGCAATTTTCTAAGAAAAACAAAGTGTCCAGACTCCTGATCCGCGCGGCTAACCTCAACCGGCAAGTGTCCGCCATAGGAGCCGGCGATGACGTCCGCCCAGTGATTTCGAGTCGCGATTTGTACCATTCTTTGTAAGGTCGAGGAGTCGCGACTCACGAGGAAGGCGATGCCACCGGGACGAAGACGGTCAAATACTTGGTCCTGTATCAAAGAAATCCCATGATCGCCGCGTAGTCGTTCTGCGGAGGCGATATCATATCCTTCTAAATAATGGGCGTCGCGAGTGCGGATTTTCCATTCAGGCCAAATGATTTTGACTCGTTCGAGCGCCCCATTTTCTATGGCGCGTTTCGCTATTTCGGGTCTTTGTCCGTTGTCGTTGGGAATGATTTCCAATTGATGGCGTCGCGAGAGGTCGATACGCTCGAACGGGACTTCGCCGAGCAGGACAACCTTGCGCCCTGTTCCAATAATCTCCAAGAAGGGCGTCAATTCTTCGTCACGATAATCGTAGGCTGGGACGTAAACCTCCCGCTTGGGATCGAGCGGGTCCACGGTGAGTCGCGGTGGTCGCTTGATTTCTTCGGCCGAGAGTGGACCCCAAGCGTCTCGGTTGGAGATTTGAAACCGGTGGATGGAGTTCAGCATCAGTCCTCTTGCGTCCGACGCATTAAGTAAGCTTCCTTTCAGGTCCGCCAACTCCCCGGTGTTCAGATAATTCACGGTTTTGTTAGGAATTCGATACAGAGCCCCTAGAAAATCGCGGACTTCCTTGCTCTCTATGGTGGGAAGGTCGTCCTGCTCGCGGATTTCTTCCAGCATGTTTCGAATCCAATGAAGTTCTTCCGTTATTTGAAGGAGTGTGGAGCGGTCGTTGGGATTTAATAAGTGCTGGTTCACCAAATTTAGATGTTCGCTAAGTTCCAAAGCCACACGGAGGCTTTGGTCCACCCACATTGCCGCGCCCGGTTGCTCTTCCAAGAGAGTGTAAATCTCGTGTTCATTTTGGCTAAATCTATCGCGCAATGCGGTGAATAGTGGAGGATTCTCATTCACTGGAATGGGAGGTTTTGCGGCAGGTTCTTCCAGTAGGGAAGTTGCGCGGGTTGTTTCGAGGAACCTGTTTGGATCTTTGGGCTCGTTGGATGACATCAGAAGGGGGCGTGTCATGTAGTCTGAGACCTCGCCCTGGGGAACAGCGGGAATCATCTCGGGAAAAATTCTTCCAAAAATTGACGGCGAAGGTCGTTTTGGCCCCGGTCCTGGGGAGTTTTGTAGTCGGTCGCGGTAGAGTTCCAGGGATCTTTCATAAGTCCCGCCGGTGACGCCGTGGAGGATGCGTCCGCCCACGTGGAATTGCAGCAGGGTCGCCAAGGAGTCGGCGAAAATATTCGATGCGTCCGATTCGGGCCGCCATCCGAGGCGCGTTTCGAGGAGTCGCGAGGCCACGATGCCCGTGAAGGCCGCGGCCTGGGGGATCGCGGCGGCGGAAAATCGGGTGAAGGCGTCGTTGGCTCCGGCGGGACTTAGTCGGCGCGTGGCCGAATTTCCGAGGGCGCCGCTGCCTTTCAGCAGGAATAAAGTCAGTCCGTTGGAGAGAAGGTCTCGCGAAATCGCGCCCGCATTCCAATCTTGCGATTGTCCCAGGGCTTGATGGAGCCCGCGCGTCGACAGCGTGAAGGCCGGAACTTCCAAGGCGAAACCGGCGATCCAGGAAAGCGAACGGGCACCGAGTCCACGCGTGAGAAGATTCGCGGTCGGAGACGCGGCTAGGCGGCTGAGCGTCGCCAAACGCGCGGTTTGAAAAACGGCTCCGCCGAGGAACATGCCAGTGAGCATCGCGGGATCGGCGGCTTGTTGCGCGAAACTTCTGGCGAGGATTTCGAAACGACCCGACAGGGGACCACGGCCCTGGAGGGCCTCGAGTCGGCCTTGGGCCCGTCGTTTCAAGGCATTGAGGGATTCCTCGGAAGAGGGGATGTGGTGGAGCAGGCTCGCGTAAATTTGCGCCGCGACTTCATTTCTGCCTTCCCGCTCTTGCCTGGCTCCGAAGGCGTAGAGGTCTGCCGCTAAGATTTCGAGATCGGTCTCTCGGGTCAAGGAATGCAATTCGCCGCGAAAAGCGGGATAGGATTCCTCCAGAAGAGGCAAGGCTGAGCGCAAACCTTCGGCGGTGTTGGAGGACGAAAAAAGAGCCGAAGACGCTTGGCTGGCGCCAAGGTCTCGTGGATTCCTTACCCGGGAAAACAAAAAAACTCCTAAAAAAATAAATTATTTCCGGAGCTTAATTCCGGAACCTTGCGTCAAATATTCGGCCTAGGGGGATTTTTGTTGTGAAAAAACCGAAAAAAAAGGCGGCGGATCTCCGAACCATTCGGGTCACCGCCGCCTAGGTGCACTCAAACGCCTTTTTTGCGACCCATCAATTCGTCAGGGGAGCCGAGAAAACCGAGCTCAAGTTGCTCCTGAGGAAGACCTCCATTTGTTGATAGGAAACGGTCGCCAAACTCTCCGAGAAGAAAAATGCGCGCTGAAAACTGTCGTAGGGACCGTCTTGTCCGAAGCTTTTGTGCAGGCTTCCCTGGGGAGAGATCTGCTTCGTGTCTGGATTCACGGAGAACAGGGCCAGGGTGGATCCTCCATCTTCCTCGATGGGAACCCCGAAATTGCGCAGGGAATCATCCTTGGCCAGGGCCCGATAGTCATAGAAGACCGGGCTGTAGGCGTAGGATCCGCTTCCGCTCAAAATGCGCTGCGCGGCGAGCGACGGCAGGGCGGGGTTGGAGATATCGAAGAGGTTGGCGACGACGGCGTTATTGCCGTTCTGTCCTATTCCTAGCAGTAGCGTATCCGTCAGGGCCTCGAGGTGAAACGAGACACCCTCGATCTTCAGTTCGCCGAGCTTCGTCGGCTGGCTGGGATCCTGCAGCGTGAAGCAAGTCAGGGGATCGATCTGGCGGTAGGTCACCACGCAGCCGAGTCTGGCGATGAAGCGAGCCGCGTAGGGGACCTCTTCCGACTCGAAGGGGCCGTTGCGTCCCAGCAGCTCGAATTGGCCGCCGGAGGCTCGAAAGGTGCTCAGGTAATTTCCGACGGCCGCCGTCTCCTGGGCTTTCATGGCCGCGCCGGGAGAACCCGCGACAGCGCCGCCTCCTCCCGCCGAACAATTGTCGATGCAGATGGGTCCGAAGTTCTGCACGTGATGAAAGACGCGGACGACGCCGTCCTTCTCATCGATGAAAAACTGATTCGGAATATTTCCCGGAATATAGGTCGAGGCGCTCAACCCGAGGGGATTGGAAGACCCGAGTTCGAATTGGTAGAACTCGGTATCGCCGCCCTCGCTACCGTCGACGTTCTGGGCGAGAAAGAGGTGGTCGGCATTGGCCGAAATCAAGGTGCGCCAGGCGGGAGAGTAAATGGCCTGAGTTTGCACGTCACCCTCCGGCGCATTCAAATCGAGGACGGAGATGACGGCGCCGTTGAGGGCATAGGGCGAGTAAGCCGGGTCGACGGTGGGGTTGTCGTAAAGATAGATCTGCGAGCAATCGGCGACGGCCGCTTGGGTTTCCACGGCGCTGATCCGCACTTTTTTCTGCGGGAGGATCTGCGCGTCGTTCAGCTGGTCGAGGTAGATGGGAACATAGCGTTCGGAGACCCAGAGGATCTTGCCGCTTCCGCTCAAGGCCCGCGCTTCCAAGAAAAAGCCGGGGGCTTCCTCCTCGCGCACCAGCTTGGGCTGGTCCGGCGAGGTGGTGTCGATCACGGCGATCACCGAGCTGGGATCTTGATAGACGGGCATCTGTCCGTCGCCGGATCCGGCGGGAACGGTAACCGGAGGCGCATCCATCGCCTCCACCGATTTGGCGCGGCTCAAGGCCAGGGTCTGCGCGGCCACGGGTTCGATGCCGTAGTAGCCGCCGTTCGTGCCTCCGAAGAGCACCGCGAATGAGCGGTTACCGGCCTTCGCCGCCACGACTTCCGTGGGATAAAAATCAAGGTTCAGGGTGGAGGTCAGCGAAGCCTGGGACGCGGGATTGACGCGGAATATTTTTAGGAGCTTGTCGTTTTGGTCCAGCGTGTAGAGCAGGCCGCGCGCCGTATCGGGAAAGGCGAGGTCGCTTTGCAACACGGCGCCGCCTTGCCCGCCGGAATCGGCGGCCGCCTCGGGAGCATTGCCGGCCGTTGGGGCGCTGGGGGCCGCCGCGGGTTCGGCGACGGGCATGACGCGGTTCGGGTATTTCTGGAAGCGCTCCGCGTAGCCGCGGACGTAGCTTTTCACTTCGTCGCAACTTTGGGCAAAATGAAAACTGCCTAGATTCTTGGTGGGGGCGGGCGAATTGCTTTGGCCGGAGCCGCAGGCCGAGAGGCCGGCCACGCAGGCGATGGCGAACAGGGTGGATGTTTTTCGACTCATCTTAGGTCTCCTCTGGGGTTGCGATGAGTGCACCATCGTCCTCAGGCTGATAGTCCCCCGCCTGAGAATCCTCGGAATCTTTGGAATCTTTGATCAAGAGCGATTGCGGCCCCGGAGTGGGGCTGGCCACGGCGGGCGCGGCGTCGCCGGGAGCTTCGGCTCCCGAGACGGGGATGGAGCCGCCGTGCGGCTGGTTGGGATTTCCCACCTCGGTGCCGCCTTGCCCGCAGGCCGTCAAGAGGGCGAGCATCAAGGAGAGGAAGAAGCCTCGTTTCAGCATTTGGCTCAGTCCGTTCATGATAGCTCCGTCAAATTGAAGAATTGGATGTTCATCTGGTATACCGCTTCCGCGCGGCCCTCGTCTTCCACCATCGCGAGGATTTCCTTTCGGAATTGCCGGATCTTCTGCTTGATGCGCTCGGAGGTGTCCTGCGTCACCGCCACGGTGACCGAGGAGATGTCCCTCAAGGGGGCGGGCGTGTCGCGCAGGGCCTGCTTGGCCTTTTCCATCATGTTTTGGTGAAAACGGTAAGCTCCGAGGGAGCTGACTTCGTCTCCGGAGGAGAGCGGTGCTTGTTCTTGGCGGAGACGGCCGTCTTCGCCGCGATGCACCAGCCCTAGCCTTTCCAACAAGCGCAGGCTGCGTCGCACTTGGGCCGGGCTGACTTCATGGCGCAGTTTGGCGGCGATCCATTCGTCATCCTCGCGGAAATCCTTGAGGCCGATCAACTCGCGGATCGCGACCGCGTACCAGTGGTTGAAATAATCGAATTGCGAATGCTCCAGCCGTTGCATGGGAAGGTCCCGTCGCAGGAGCTTGAGTTGTTCGTAGATGGCGGCCTTCTCCTCGACGCGTTTCGCTTGGTTGAAGCGGACCAAGGCGGAGAAGAATTCGTGTTCGCGCGCGTCCAGCTCTAGGGCCTGGGCTATTTTGGGAATGCTCTTTTCCGTCAGGTTGCGTTGGCCCTCGATCACGAGTTTGAGGAAATTGGGCGAGGTGAAGCCGGCTTTTTTGGAAAAGGAACGGTGGGTCAGTGCGCGGGTTTTTTTGAGGTGCGCGAACCGTTGCCGCAAGAATTGCCGGTAATCTAGATGGGAAAAGACCTTCTCCATGGTTTGGCGGTTAGCATGCGCTCCAGGAGATGGCAAGATCAAAAATATAATATTGTATAATAATAGAATACAAAATTAATAAAATAACAAATAATTTCATATATATAAAAAATATAACAAAAATAATTTATATTAATAGAATACAAAACTCCATTTTTTTTTGTCCTGTTTTTTGCGCAAAAAAGGCGAAATTCGTCATGAAGTTGTCACGGAGACCTGACCAGGCTACTTGACGAAGGTTTCCGGATTTGACACGGAGTGGAGACCGTTAAATCGGTTGGGATCAGGGGCAATCGACAAAGGAATCTCATGCGGACTGAGGGAAACATTTTAGCCCCTCGGCGTCGCGCGGCTTTTTCCGTTATGGAACAAGCCGGCGATGCGGAGGATTTTTCGGCAGTTATTGCGCAGTGGACTTCGCCGCCTGCTGGAACTTCCGCGCCGCTTCTTGGCCAGGCCGATCGCGCCGAACTGCTTGCCTTGGCCGGGGAACGCGACTCTCAGCTGTTTTGGGAGGGATTGTCTTCTTTCGCCGTCCGGCAGGAACTGGCCGGACGCACAGAGTTAGCCGCGCAAATGGATGCAGAAATCTCCGCCGCCGCAGGAGGTGAAGCCGCCGCACGCGCCCAACTTCGTCTCGACGCCATTAGGGGGCGCGGCGCCGTCGGGGGCCGCGTCGAGTTTTTGCTGCGCCGTTTCGCCGCGGAGGCCTCCGATCCTTCGATGCTGCTAGCCATGAGCGCGGCGGGTTTAGTTTTTCGTGCGACGCGCCTTGCGACGCTCAGTCGCCTTGCCGCCACTCCGGGTGGTTCCTTTCTGACCCGAGGCTTGGGCGCCCGCGCCGTGTCTTCCTTTGCGGGTTTCGCCCTCGAGGCCCCGGCCTTCACCCTTTCGGCGAGGCTTACTAACGAAGCCTTGGGCCGAAGCCAAGACTGGAGCGGCACCGCGCTTCGCCGCGACATCGCTTCGAGCTACTTGGTATTGGGCGGCATGAAATTGGCGGGCGTGGCCTCTTCCGCCCTGCACCGGCGCATCGTGGGATCGGAGTCGTCGAGCTGGGTGACCTCTCTTTCCGCGGGTCTATTCCATCAAGCGGGAACACTGAGCGGCATCTTCTTGGGACATACTCTCGAGCAGGGTTTGGGCCTGAGGCCGCAGATGGATGGGGCGACGACCCTGACGGATTCTCTGGCGCTACTGCTTCAGTTCCATGTGGCGGGACGGATTTCCGGCGCGTCCTTCGGAGACAGCGTTGGACGCTGGGAGCGAGCCTTGGATTTACAGAACGAGAGTTTGGCCTCGGTTAGAGAGCCTTTACGGCATTCCTGGGAAGGGGCGGCCCTGGGCCCACGTCCCGCCTATGTCTCGATGATGTCGGCCCATTCGGCCGCTGAAGTCTTGCCCGGCGCCGAGCCTTTAGCATCTCCTCCGACGGAAAGTTTTCCTCGCCCCACTTCCCTCGAAGCGGAGAGGCCCGTTTCGCAACTTGTCCCCGCGGGACCAAAGACCAGACCGGAAAATGTTCCTCCTAGCGCCTACAAATCGTTTCGAGAACTGATCGCCCGCAGCCGCATCCTTCCGGAATCCGAGAAGCGTGAGGTCATCGCGCGGATCCAATCCGGCGACGAAAGCGCCAAGGAAGAGCTCATCCTTTCCGACATCAAGAGCGTGGTGAGGATTGCCCGCAGTTACGGAAGGAAGTTCCAATTACCGGCGTCGGACGTTCAAGACCTGATGCAAGAAGGCGCCATGGGTCTGCTGAAAGGCGCCGAGCGTTTCGATTTTCGCAACGTGAATTTTTTGACTTATGCGACTTGGTGGGTTCGACAAAATATCACGCGATACATCATCGATCATTTGCAGGATATTCGGATCCCGGCGCATCGCTTGACCATACTGCGCCAATTGAACCGCGAGATCCGCGAACTGGAGCAGCAAGGCAAGGAAAACGGCACGCTGGAATTGGCGCCTCGCCTTGAAATGAGCCCCGACCAAGTGGAAGAACTTCAGTCGCAGGCCCAGAACTCCAGGACGCTTCGCCTCGATACTCCCATCGGGGAGGAAGGCGGGGGCCTATTGCTCGACCTGGTGGCTTCCGACGAGCCGGCTCCGGACCGTCAACTGGTCGGAAGCGGGCTCCGAAATTTGCTCGCCAATTTCATCGCGAGCCGTAAATCGCCGGAGGATCGGCGAATTCTCGAAGCTCGTTTTTTCGACGCGGACGAGCCGGGTCTAAAGGAAATCGCCGATGAGTTGGGGATCACGAAGGCCGAAGCCATGTCCCGCGAACGCCGCCTCTTGCAGTTGGCGCGTCATTTCGTCGAACATGCCGGGGTGCGTTCCGACGGCGGCGGCCAGGCGATGTCCGATTCGGCGAGATTGGCCCCTGTCTCGGCCCCTCTTACTCCGGATGGCGGGCCGGAGAGTTCGCCTATTTCAGGAGGCGTTCCCGAAGTCGGTCCTGTCTTCCGTCCCCGCATCGCCGTCATCGGCTTCGGAATGGCGGGTATCGGCGCGACCAACGCACTCCGGAATTCACGTTTGTTCAGCGATGATCCGCGGGCTTTCCGACCCGAAATCACCGTTTTCGAAGGCATGAACCGCGTGGGCGGCAAGGTGGCGCCCAACAATCTCGGGGCCCAATTCGTCGACGCCGAAGATTTCTATCCCATCGATCGCCTCATTCAGAATCTCGGCCTAAAGACCAGCGCGCTGCGCGGCGATTACGATTCCGCCCCCTATATCACCCGGTCCGGAGAGATGATTTCCGGCGCGGTGTTTTCCCGTTCCCTGCGCCTGGTTCGCCAGGCGGCCCGGGAAGCCCTGCGCACCAAAAGTTGGGAAGAGCTCGACCGCGAAAGCGCCGTTGATTTTATCCGCGGCCTCGGGGGGAACAATAAGCCCCTCGATGCTCACGAAGTCGAGGCCATGATTTCCCGGCTCGGCTTCGAAGAGGGCACATTGAACGTCTCGACGCTTTCCTTCGCGATCAACCTGGCGAAGAGTGAAACGCCGATGGACCGTTTCGAAGTCGTGGGAGGGCTGCACCGATTGGCCGAGGCCGAAAGGGAAGCGGTGGAAGCCGGAGGCGGACGGGTCTTGTTAGGACATCCGGTTCGCGGACTCGAACTCATGCAAGACGGGATGAAGGTCTTGTTCCAGCGCGACGGAAATCCGGCCGAGGAAGTTTTCGACTACGCCGTCTTGGCCCTGGCTCCCGAGCACCTGAAGGGCCTCGAAGTTCAGGGCACCCAAATGCCGATCCAAGCCGTGGGGGCTTTGACCCCGGCCCACATCCGCAAGACGAATCTCCGCAGCAATCTCGCTCTGCCCCATTCCGAGCGCGCGACCCCGCGTTTTGCCATGTGGTTCTCGCCCGATCCCGGCCGGGACGACGGGCGTCAAATGGTCACCTTTTTCCATGGCTGGAACGGCGAGAAGCCGCTGCATCCCGGCGAGATGATTCGCGAGGCTTACGGTAGCGCCGATCCTGACGCCGTGGTGGGATTCGATTCGCAGATTTGGGATGGGCATCCTCAGGACGGAATTCCGCATTTTTACACGACGATGCCGGAGCCCGGAAAGGGCTACGACATGGTGCGTTTTGCGATGGACCAATATTTCGAGGGACGTTACGATGGGGAGCGCTTGAAGGTCGCCAATCACGTCCTCGGCTTGGGATGCTATATCCGCGATGCGGCACTCTCCGGGGAATGGGCGGCGATCTCGCTGATGCGCGGGATGGGAATGGACGTCCGTCGAGCCTATGTCCGAAATCCCCGTCCCGAGCGTGAGTTCATCGGCGCAGATCGGATCAAATGAGGTCTCTCAGCCGTAGCGGATTCGCCTTCGTCTTGTTAACCCTTCTCCTGGCGGCCTGTTCCCAGCCTGGGCCGAAAACCAAGGATATCGTCAGCGCCAACGGAAAATTCCGCCTCACCGTTCCGGGCGGGTGGGACGTCGAGAAGGACTTGAACGACGCCGCCGACCTGCAGGCCTCGTATCGCGGCAGCGACATGTATATCGTCGTGCTGAGCGAATCGAAGGAAGACCTTCACGACATGAATCTCGAGGGGCATTCGAAATTGACTCGGGATGCTTTGATGAAGACGGTGCAAGACTCCACGATCACCGGCCCCGCCGCGCTGACCGTCGACGGGCATCCGGCCGTGCAATATGAGATTCGCGGCGCGGTCAACCACGTGAACGTCGTCTACCTGCACACCACCGTGGAGAGCCCAAAATATTTCCACCAAATCCTGGCTTGGACGATTCCCTCCCGCTTCGATGCGAACAAGCCCACCCTCGAGCAGGTCA
>JAIOPF010000252.1 GCA_021414045.1 Deltaproteobacteria bacterium
CATCAACTGCATCCATGTAATGCCCGACCTCCACAAGCTCGAAGGTGAGTTCGGCAAAGACCTCACCGTCGTCGGCGTTCACTCCGGAAAGTTCGACAATGAGCGAGACGTCGAAAATATTCGCGCGGCGGTGCTGCGTTACGAAATCGCGCATCCCGTCGTGAATGACGCGGATTTCAAGATCTGGAACAGTTTCGGCGTGAATTCGTGGCCGACCTTGGTTTTGCTCAATCCTGAAGGCGGTGTCGACCAAGTTTACAGCGGAGAAGGCCATTACGAGGACCTGCGCGGCGATATCCTGCGCCTGAAGAAGGAATATGCCGGTCGCTTGCGCGAGGATCCCTTGCCTATCGCCTTGGAAAAAGACAAAACGCCGCCCTCGCTGCTCGCTTTCCCCGGCAAGCTGGCCTTCGCTCCCGACTTGAATCGTATCTTCGTCTCGGATTCGGGGCACCATCGCATTCTTGGTTTCCAACCAGATGGAACCGTCATGACGGTGATCGGGAAGGAGGGGGAATCGGGCTGGAAGGATGGAAGTTTTCCCGAGGCGCGGTTCCATCGCCCCCAAGGCCTGCTCTATGCCGATAAAAAGCTCTACGTGGCGGACACCGAAAATCACCTGCTGCGGCTCGTCGATCTCGAGGCTGGAAAGGTGACGACGCTGGCGGGAACCGGCAAGCAAGGTTTCGAGCGGAATCCAAAAAATGCATCCGCATTGATGACCGCGCTAAGCAATCCTTGGGACCTGGCATTTTTCCCCTCGGGAAAGATTGCCATGGCGATGGCCGGAACCCATCAGCTTTGGGCTTACGATCTGGCGAACCGGACCCTGAGCGTCTTGGCGGGCAACGGCCGCGAATCCATCGACGACGGCGCCTATCCCGATAATTCGCTTTCTCAGCCCAGTGGGCTCAGCGCTTGGGACAAGCGGCTGTATTTCGTCGATTCCGAGACCAGCTCGCTTCGCGTGGTCGAGGATACACCGCAAAAAAAATCCGCGTATCCGGAGGTGAAAACCCTGATCGGGACCGGTTTGTTCGATTTCGGTTTTAAAGATGGAAAGCAAGGTGTGGCCAGGATGCAGCACCCGCTAGGGCTGCTTGCCGAGGCTTCGGGGGTCTTTGTCGCCGATGCCTACAATCACTCGATACGGTGGTACGATACGGCCACTCAGCTATTGTCGACCTTCGCGGGCGATGGCAAGCGGGGCCGCGAGGACGGAGCCTTGGCGTCGGCGCGCTTCAACGAACCCAACGCGGTGATTCGCGTCGGGGATAGGCTCTTCGTCGCCGACACCAACAATCAGGCGATTCGCGTCATCGATACGGTTTCCAAGAGTGTCTCGACGCTCGTGCTCCGAATGCCGCAAGAATCGGAGGGCGTGAAACCCTCCGAGAAACTTCCCAATCTCAAGATCCAGGAAAAATGGACCTTGGCGCCGGGGCAGGCGATAGGGTTGACGCTGAAACTTCCCGAAGGCTGGAAGGTCAATGCCGAGGCGCCGAGCAGCCTGAGGCTTTTTCAAATCAAGCCGGAAGGGGCGAGCCTCGTGCGAGCTTTTCCGCGTTCCGAAATCTTGACCAAGGCCGTTGCCATCCCCGCGCTGGCGGCGGGCGGGACTTATCTTTTGCAAGGCACGATTTATTATTGCCGCGAAGGGAAGGACGCCCTTTGTTTTCTCATGAGTGCCGAGGGTCGCATCCTCGTTCAAGAGGGAGGCGCGAAGTCCATCGAGTGGAGCGTCGGCGAAAAAAATTGACTAAAGTCAAATTTCTCTTTGACTTCGTCCTCGCCCTGTACCAAATTCACGTTCAATTAAAAATGACACATGAGTCTAGTTGTTGATTTTTCCTTCGGATGAAGATTTTTTTTTAGTTTCGAAGCTCTTTGTTTTTTAACTCGCGTTTTGAACACCGCGATATTTTTTTGGTTCTAAAATGACACGCGAGTCTAGTTTGTACAAAGCTTAATTCTGTGGCCCTTTGGGAGAATATTTGATGGTTCCTCGTCAATTGATGATTGGAATGGACGTCGGCAGTACCACCGTCAAAGCCTGCGTGGTCGACCCGCAAAGCCTTGAAATCCTCTGGAGCGATTATCAGCGTCACGAGACGCGACAGGGCGAGAAGGTCATGGAGTTCTTGGTCCAGATCGGCCACGAGTTCCAAGATGTCGCCAAGGAAGACATCCGCATCTTCATCACTGGCTCCGGCGGCGGCCCGCTCGCCGAACCCCTGGGCGCGAAGTTCGTTCAAGAAGTCAACGCCGTCACCCTCGCGGTCGAAAAACTCCACCCCGACGTCGGCTCCGTCATCGAGCTGGGCGGGCAGGACGCCAAGATCATCATTTACAAAGAGAACGAAGAGACCGGCCAGAAGCAGGCCATCACCTCAATGAACGACAAGTGTGCCTCCGGTACCGGTGCCACTATCGACAAGTGCATGATCAAGGTCGGCGCCGAACCCAAGATCGTGGGCCAATTGCATTTCGACGGCTCCAAGCTGCATCACGTGGCCGCGAAGTGCGGCGTCTTCGCCGAGACCGACATCGTCAATCTCGTGAAGTCGGGCATTCCCTCCAACGAAATCCTTTGCTCTCTGGCCGACGCCATCGTCATGCAGAACCTTTCGGTCTTGACCCGCGGCAATACGCTGCGTCACCGCGTCTTGCTGCTCGGCGGCCCCAACACCTATCTGCCTTTCTTGCAAGAGTGCTGGCGCAAGCGCATTCCCGAGACCTGGAACGAGCGCAATTACCCTTATCCCAAGGATGTTCCGATCGATGAATTGATCTACGTTCCCAAGAACGCGCAGTATTACGCCGCTTATGGCGCGGTCATTTACGGAGGCTTCGAAGAAGCCCATGTCGGCAAATACAAGGGATTGAGCGACCTCAAGCATTTCCTCACCTACGGCCGCAAGGCGATGCTGGGCGAAAAGGCCGGCAAGCCCCTGGTCAAGTCGGTGGAAGAGCTCGAAGCCTTCCGCGTCAAGTACGCGATTCCCAAGTTCCAGCCCCGGAATTTCACCGCGGGCGAAGTGGTGAAGGGCTTCATCGGACTCGATGGCGGATCCACCTCCTCGAAGGCCGTGCTGGTCGACGAGGCGGGCGAGATCGTCATGAAG
>JAIOPF010000253.1 GCA_021414045.1 Deltaproteobacteria bacterium
GACAAGATCCACGACATGCATCTCTTCGACGACGGTTGGAACAAACTGCGTGAACGCATTTTTGAGAACCAGAAGAAGCTCGGAGTAATCCCTCAGGACACCAAACTCGAACCTTGGCCGACGAATGTCATCAAAAATTGGGACGATTGCACGCCCGAGGAAAAGAAACTCTTCATCAAGCAGGCCGAAGTCTTCGCCGCCTATGCCGCTTACAACGACAGCGAGATGGGGAGGATCATTCAATCCATTGAAGATATGGGCAAGCTCGATAACACGCTCATCATCTACATCAACGGCGACAACGGCACGAGCGCCGAGGGGGGGCCCCTCGGCACACCCAACGAGGTCGCCTTTTTCAACGGCCTTAACATGATGCCGGTCGCGGAGCAGATGAAGTGGTACGACGCGTGGGGCACCGAACAGACCTACAACCATATGTCGGCGGGTTGGTCCTGGGCCTTTGACACACCCTTCACCTGGTTCAAGCAGAACGCCTCCAGACTCGGCGGCATCCGACAAAACATGGCGATCTCATGGCCGGCGCGCATCCAGGACAAGGGAGGGCTGCGAGATCAGTTCGCCCACGTCATCGATATCGTTCCCACCATCCTTGAGGCCGCCGGGATCCCGGCTCCCGAAATGGTGGACGGCATTAAGCAAGCGCCGGTCGAAGGAACGAGCCTGGTTTACACTTTCGACTCCAAAAACGCCAAAGCTCCGTCCCAACACAAAACCCAGTACTTCGAGATGATGGGCCAGTGGGCCCTGTATAACGAAGGCTGGCTGCTGAGCACCAAGGTGAACCGCGCTCCGTGGGAGGCGTTCGGCCCGGCCAATCCCGACCCACTCAATAATCAAGTACTAGAACTCTACGACCTCAACACCGATTTTAGCCAATCGCAGAACGTCGCTGACAAATATCCGGACAAAGTAAAGGCAATGAAGGAAATGTTCATCGCGGAAGCGAAGAAGTATCAGGTATTTCCGATGGACGCCTCGGTGGCCGCACGCATCGTCGCCCCGCGGCCGAACATCACCGCCGGACGCACCGAGTTCGTCTACACGCACCCGATGGTCGGCCTGCCCCAAGGCGACTCACCGATGCTGCTCAATAGTTCCTATACGATTACCGCCGACATCGATGTGCCGACGGGCGGCGCGGAGGGTATGCTTCTGACATCGGGCGGCCGATTCGCCGGCTACGGCTTCTACTTGCTCAAGGGCAAGCCGGTGTTCCTCTGGAACCTCCTCGACCTGAATCGCATCAAGTGGGAAGGCCCTGACGTCCTTACACCCGGCAGACACGTGGTTGAGTTCGATTTCAAATACGACGGACTCGGCATTGGCACCCTTCTATTCAACAATATGAGCGGGCTGGGCCGTCCGGGCACCGGCACGCTCAAGGTGGATGGGAAGGAAGTCCAAACGATTGCCATGCCGAAAACGCTGCCCATGATCCTGCAATGGGACGAGAGTTTCGACATCGGCTCCGACACCCTGACCGGGGTGAACGACGCGGACTACACGCCGCCATTCACTTTTACCGGAAAAATTAACAAGGTGACGTTGAACGTTTCGCGTCCACAGCTCACTCCCGATGACGTGAAGAAATTGAAGGAAGCTCAGCAGGGAGCGTCGGATCAGAAATAGTTGATAGGTTTAGGTTTTTTGGCGAAAGGCGCGCTCCTCCGCACGCTGATCTAGAACATAAGGACCATGTGATCGAGATCATATGCTTTTCTTGAGGTTGGCATTACTTAGAGAGAATGAAAAACTTATTACTTTGGATGTTTTCATTTTTCTTTTCTTTTCTCTGCGCGATGCCACTTAAAGCGGAGAACGCTAATGCCAAACTTACCAACGACGACCTCAACAGCGCGACCTCGGACCACGACGCATTCGTGTTATTGCGCACTCGAGTTTACCTCGACCTGAATCCCACTTCTTACGTGCGCATGTTCGCGATGTTTCAAGATTCTGAAACCTTGGGCCAAGAGACGGCCCTGTTCAAAACCCCCGATGATCAGAAACTCTACCAAGCCTTCCTTTACCTAAAAAATTCCGCTCCCACCGTCACGAGCGTCAAGATGGGACGGCAAGAGTTGATCTACGGCGATGAACGCCTGATTGGCGCCCTAAATTGGAGCAATCTGGGCCGAAGCTTCGACGGAGCTGTCGTAAGGGTCGAGAACGCCGATTATTGGCTGGATTTATTCGGAACCCGTATTCATCCGAACGGCAAGGAACAACAATTCGCCGGCGGCTACGCGCATTGGAAGCGATTTCCGCAGGGCGAGCTCGAAGCCTACGCTCTCTATCTGCATGGCTCCAACTCGGGCCTTAACGCCGGCAACTTGAGCATTGTCACCATAGGTTCGCGGATCAAGGCGAAATTCAAGAAGGATTTCGATTACGGTTTCGAAGGAGCTTATCAAACGGGGACTTCCGGCGGAAGCACGGTCAGCGCCTTCGCCACGCACGCGCGCCTGGGTTATACCTTCCACCCGTCCTTTAAGCCTCGCTTGGGCATCGAATATGATTTCGCGTCGGGAGATGAAAATCCAACAACCGGAAAGGTGACCACCTTCAACAATTTATACCCCACCAACCACGACAAATACGGCTACATGGATCTATTCTCCTGGAAGAACCTCCATGATATTCGTTTCAGCTTCGACACTCAACCTCTCACGTGGCTGAAAACCAAGCTTGATTACCACGCCTTCTTTCTGCCGGATCCCGCGAATGGTGCTTTCGCCGCTTCGGGTGTGCAATGGCGCGCGGGGTCGCCCACCGCGGGGCATTTCGCGGGCCAGGAACTTGACCTCTTGCTAACCTTCAAACCTTGGAAATACGTCGACGCGTTGCTGGGTTATTCCGTTTTCTTCCCGGGGACCTTCTTCAAGGACACCGGCTCTTCGGACACTTCGCAATTTTTCTATACCCAGGTTTCTTGGCACTACTGATTCTCCATCGATTTGCATTGTTGGGCCAGTTTCACCAACTCCTTGGCGATAGCGACATGGGCGACCTCCTCACTCGCAATGCGCCGCAATATCTCGCTCGCCTCTGCGTCATCGCAATCCTCGGCTAATTGCAGGTAGACAGTGGCAGCCTCTTCTTCCAAAGCGAGAATGGTCTGGAATTCCTTCAGCATCTCGGCGGCCTGCACCTTTTTTACTTCGCTCATGGCCGCAGCCTCCTGACGATGACGTCAATCATATCCTCGTGGCGAAAGGTATCTTCCGTCAGTCTCTGGAGAAGTCGGCGTATTTTTTCTTGTTGTTCGGGAAAAAATCCGGAAAAATCGTAGCGACTCACCACGGCCAAATTAGCCACCGAAAGTTCTTCCAGCTCCTTCATCGCCTCCAGGGCCGTCAGGATGGTCTCGCGAGCTACGCTCATAGCAACACCTCCTCCATTTCATATGTTAACGATTTCCCTGAGCCTCTCGATATGACTAAGATCATACCTTCTAACAATAAAACGTCTATGACCTAATCGAAGCCATGTCCGAAAAATCCATCAAAAACCTATCCCTAGAACCCTACCGCCTCTTCTTCCTCGGGGGCTCGCTGTACGCGGTACTCGCAGTGGCCCTGTGGTTCACCTGGCTCCACTTGCAGGACCACGGGATCGCTTGGTTCGACTTCCAAGTGGGACCGGCTCAATTTCACTCCCACGTCATGCTCTTCGGAGTCATGGGCTTTTATGTCTTCGGCTTCATCCTCACCGCCTTTCCACGCTTCGTGGGCCAAGAGCACCCCGCTCCCAAGACGGTAACCGCTTGGTTCGCCGGCTTACTCGGGGGACAGATTTGTTTTTTCTTGGGGGCCACGCATTCGCGGTCCTGGATGGCCGCCGCTTGGGTCTTAGAGGGGCTGAGCTACCTGACCTTGCTTGCTTATCTCTCCCGCCTCTACTTTCGATCGGGAAAATGGCGCGAAGACAAACAACCACGGTTCCTCCTCCTGGCCCTCGGCTTCGGGACTTTGGGCGTGATCCTGTCGTATTTTTATTACGCGGTGGGTGGAAGCTTTACGTTTTATACCTTGAGTATCGAATTCGGCACCTATGGCTATCTCTTCCTTCTAGTCGTCGCCATCACCTACCGGATCGTCCCCTTCTTCGCCGGCAAGGTGATCCAAGGCTACGAAGGCCGGCGCGGGACCCATACTCTGGCGATCGTGACAACCCTCATCCTGCTGAGAATCCTGCTGGTCACTTTATGGGCGGATACCCCGCGGCAGTACTATGCCTCCTGGTTGATCAACCTCGCGCTACTGGCGGCCCTGGCGGTCGAATGGTGCCGATGGAAACCCTGGCAGGCGAAAAAAACGCCCATCCTTTTCATCCTCTTTCTCGGGCTCTTCTGGATCTTGGTCTTTTTGGGATTTTCCGGCTACGAACTCCTCTATCACCTGATAGAACGCAGCGGCGAAGTCTATCCGGTATTACGCACGCCGGCCCTTCATGCCCTCTACATCGGCGCCTTCGGGACCTTAGTCCTGGCGGTCAGCACCCGAGTGGTTCGGGGCCATGGCGGCGCGCCCATCGTCGCCGATCGTTTCACCCTCGCCGCCTTGTTGTTGATGGAGGTAGCGGCGCTCTGGCGGGTCTTTGCGCCGGTTTTCTTCGGATCGACGGGGAAGCTTTGGTTGCGAAATTATTGGGCGGGACTCTTCTGGTGCGCGGCCTTCGGGGTATGGGCGCTGCGCTATATCCCCTTCCTGTTTCGCCCCAAGTCGCCCGATGCCAATTAGAAAAAAACCGCCTTCAATGATGGTGACAGGCGACCCAGGCCGAGCCCTCAGGATAGTGTTCCCGTTTCCAGACCGGCGCTCGCTTTTTGAACTCCTCGATCAAATAAGCGCAGGCCTCCAGTGCCTCGCGGCGGTGGGCCGAGGACACGGCAAGAACGATCCCAGTCTCCCCAACCTCCAAGCGACCGACTCGTTGAATCAGTGCAATCTCATGAATGCCCCATTTTTCCTTCGCCTCGGCGAAGATGCGCTTGAGCTCGGCGTGAAAGAGCCTTTCATAAACTTCGTATTCAAGGGCTAGCACTTCATGCCCGTCGTTTTCGCACCGGATATTCCCTTCGAAGCTGGCAACGGCGCCGCAGGAAGGATGGCGCACCGCCCTCACGGCCTCGCCGTCTTCTATCGCTTCATGGACCAGTCGAATCAACATGCGAACATCCTTTCCTTCACCCGCCCGCCACTGGCGGGATCAGCGCGATCTCGTCTCCGTGCTTGGGAAGGTAATCCCGCGATACATAGGAATCGCCGACGGCGAAGAGCAAAAATTTTCCCCAATCCAAAGGGCCCATCGCCGGCTCCAGGGCCCGTCGCGCGACCTCGAGAACGTTCTCCCCTTCACGTAGGTCGTATTCGCCCTCGCTTCGCTTCATCTTGTCGCGCAACACGGAAAAAAATAACAGCCGAACGCTCATCTCAACCCCCTCTCGAATGCTGAAAGATAGCCGGGAGCAAATGCGTCTCGACAAGCGCCCCGGCCTCCAAGGCTTCGACCTCCTCCGGAAACACCGCCAGGGCGTTGGCCTCGGCGAAGGAACGCATCAGGTGGGATCCCTGCCCCGCCAAGATGTGCAGCGAAGCGCCCTTCTCGCCAAACTCCGCCCTCGCCTTCAAAAAATGCCGCAAGCCCGTCTTTTTTTG
Source organism: Deltaproteobacteria bacterium (assembly GCA_021414045.1). Classification (GTDB taxonomy): domain Bacteria; phylum UBA10199; class UBA10199; order DSSB01; family DSSB01; genus DSSB01. Next base: position 5,682 of record JAIOPF010000253.1, read on the forward strand.
AAAAGGGGCCGCGAGGGGGAGGCGAAGCGCCGGCAGGAAGGCCTCGCGGGCTCCCAAAGCGCGGAGCAAGGCCGGTCGGAC
>JAIOPF010000173.1 GCA_021414045.1 Deltaproteobacteria bacterium
CTGTTTAAATAGTTTTTTCTTAGCTTTAAGGAGGCTGTATGAAAATCGCCGTACTCGTGAAACAGGTACCGGACACCGAAACCAAGATTAAAACCAAAGCCGACGGCTCAGGTATCGAGGCCGACGGGGTTAAGTACATCGTCGGTCCCTATGATGAAAACGCCATCGAAGAGGCCATCAAGACCAAGGAGAAGAACGCCGGCAGCGAAGTGACGGTCATTTCCTTAGGCCCTGTGCGCTCCGTCGAGGCGATCCGCACCGCGCTGGCGATGGGTTGCGACAAAGCCATCCACATCGACGACGAAAACAGCAATCCCGATGCCTACGTGACTGCCAAGGCCCTGGCAAAAGTCATCGCCGATAAGGGCTTTGAGATCGTCTTCACCGGCAAGCAAGCCATTGATCAAGACAATTCCCAGGTGACTCAACAAGTCGCGGAATTTCTCGGCTGGCCCCAAGTCATGCTGGTCGAGAAGCTGGAGATCGCCGGTGGCAAAGCCACGGCCACTCGACGCGTCAGCGGAGGCAAAGAGGTGTACGAAGTTCCGCTTCCCGCTATTTTTGGTTGCGAAAAGGGCCTTAACACTCCTCGTTACGCCTCGCTCCCCGGAATCATGAAGGCCAAGACCAAGCCGGTCGAGACCCTCAAGCTCAGCGCCGAAAAGGGCGACGCCCAACCCAAGGTCGTGCTCAGCAATTTCCGACTCCCCCCGGAAAAAGCCCCCGGCAGGATGATTGCAGGAGATGCGGCGGCTCAAGTGAAGGAACTGGTCCGAGCCCTGCGCGAAGAAGCCAAGGTAATCTAATTATTGTAGGGGCGCTCGTTTCGGGCGCCCGAATCCGAGCGGGCCTTTGGTCCGCCGCTACACCATAGGAGAAAATGACATGGGAAACGTTTTAATATTCGCGGAACACCAAGACGGAAAACTGAAGAAGACCTCGCTGGAACTTGCCAGCAAGGCTTCCGAATTGGCCGGTAAGATCGGCGGCATCGCCGAGGCCGTCCTGATCGGCAATAACATCGACGCCCTTGCCAACGAACTGGCGCCTTACGGCATCAAGAAGGTGACGGTTGTTCACAGCCCCAAGCTCGAGAAGTATAACACCTTGGGGTATGTCAACGCCTTGGCCGGCATCGTGAAAGAGCTGAATCCGGATATCTTCCTCGCGACCGCGTCGCCCGCGGGCAAGGATTTCTTTCCGCGCCTGGCGGCCCGTCTCGACACCGGTTTGGCTTCTGACGCCGTGGATCTCAAGATTGACGGTGATGGCAAGCTTCTGGCGACTCGGCCGATTTACTCCGGTAAAGCCTTGGTCGACTTGAAGATCCCCAATTCGAAGCCTCAGATGGCCCTCATTCGTCCCAACTCCTTTGGCGTCGGTGCAGCCCAAGCGGGCGCCACCGCCGAAGTCGTGAAAAAGGATGTCGATGTCGGTGACATGAAGGCTGAGATGAAGGAATTCGTGAAGGGAGCCAGCGACAAGGTCGACCTGACCGAAGCCGAGATCATCGTCTCCGGAGGCCGTGCCATGAAAGAAGCGGCGAACTTCAAAATCCTTCAGGACTTGGCCGATGTCATCGGAGCCACGGTGGGAGCTTCCCGCGCGGCCGTCGATTCCGGCTATGCCCCACACGAAATGCAGGTTGGGCAAACCGGAAAAGTCGTCAATCCCAAGCTTTACATGGCCTTCGGCATCAGCGGCGCCATTCAGCATTTGGCCGGAATGCGCACTTCGAAGGTCATCGTGGCGGTCAATAAGGATCCCGAAGCCCCCATCTTCCAAAAGGCCGATTACGGCATTGTGGGAGACCTCTTCGAAATCGTACCCTTACTGACTGCGGAATTTAAGAAGGTCTTGGGCGAGTAAAAACGCTTCCCGGTCTCGGTTGATTCGACATTTAGGAGATACACATGTTTTCGAAAAAACGCCAAGGCGCGAGCTGGTTGCTTTCACGGGTCGGTGAGGAAGAAATCTTCATCCCCGAAAATATGAACGACGAGCAAAAGCAGATGGGCCAAACGGTCAAGGACTTCGTCGAAAAGGAAGTCTGGCCAAAGAACGAGGCCATCGAACACAAAGAGCCAGGCGTTGCCGACGGACTGCTCCGCAAGTCCGGTGAAATTGGCTTGCTCATGGCCCTCCTGGACCGTCTCCTTCATGTGTCACACCGGTATCGGCACTTTGCCCATCCTTTACTTCGGGACTCCCGAACAAAAGGCCAAGTATCTCCCGAAGCTGGCCAGCGGCGAGTACATCGGCGCTTACGCCTTGACCGAGGCGGGCTCGGGCTCCGACGCCCTTGCCGCCAAGACCAAGGCCGTGCTCTCGCCCGACGGCAAGCATTACATCCTCCACGGCGAGAAGATGTTCATCACGAACGGCGCCTGGGCCGACGTCATCACGGTTTTCGCGAAGATCGACGGCGAGCACTTCACGGGCTTCATCGTCGAGCGCGGCTTCGAAGGCGTGAGCCACGGCAAGGAAGAAGTGAAGATGGGAATCCACGGTTCTTCGACCGTTCCTATCATCCTGCAAGATGCCAAGGTCCCGGTCGAGAACGTCCTGGGCGAAATCGGCAAGGGCCATAAGATCGCCTTCAACGTCCTGAACGTCGGCCGTTGGAAGCTCGGCGCGGCCACGGTCGGTGGATGCAAGCGAGTGCTGGAACATAGCGTGCGTTACGTGAAGGAGCGCAAGCAATTCGGCCAACCCTTGTCCACCTTCGAGATCATCCAGGACAAGATTGCCAATTCGGTCATCAAGACCTACGTCACCGAGACCATGATGTACCGTTATGCGGGGACGCTGGACGACGCCATCTCCACTCTCGACAAGACGGATGCCGATTACGACCAGAAGACCCTCAAGATGGTCGAAGAATACGCGATCGAGGCCTCGATCTGTAAGGTCTATGGCTCCGAGGCCATGGATTTCGTCGCCGACGAAGGCGTCCAGATGCACGGCGGCTACGGCTATATCCAAGAATATCCGGTCGAGGCCTTCTACCGCAATTCGCGCATCAATCGCATTTACGAAGGCACCAACGAGATCAATCGCATGATCATCCCCGGGACCCTCCTCAAGCGCGCCCTGAAGGGCGAGATCGACTTGATGGGCGAGATCCAACGGATTCTCGGTCAGCTCAAGGACGGTTTTCCGAAAGAGACCGACCAACGCACGCTGGTCAACCGCACCAACCTGGTCAATCAGGCCAAGAAGCTCGCGGTCTACGTCAGCGGCGTGGCCGTGCAAAAATACATGGCCGACATCAAGGATCGCCAGAGTTTCATGGTGGCGATGGCGGACTTCATCATCGAGATTTACGCGATGGAATCGGCCTTGCTTCGCTCGCTGCAGCTCATCAAGCAGTTGGGAGAAGAAAAGGCCCGCATCCCGATCGCGATCACCAAGATTTACGTCACCGAGAAGTGCGCGGAGCTCGTCACCATGGCGAAGCAATTTTGCGCCAACGTGGCCAAGGGCGACGACGCCGCCTACGAAAAATACGAGAAGGCGATCACCCGCATTCTCGACGTGAAGCCGATCGACACCCTCAATCTGAGGCTGCAGATTGCGCAGCACGCCATCGAGAACGACGGCTACGCGATTTAACGAGCTTCTATCCAAATGAAAGAAAAGGGCGCTTCCAAAAGAAGCGCCCTTTTCGCATGTAAAAGCCTCGAATGCTTATTTCAAAGAAAACCGGATATCCTTGATTCCCGATCGCGGCAATTCCTGCCGGATTTTCCTTAATAACTGATTTTTCAAAAGATTGAGTTCTTGGACCCACGCGGGGTGATCGACCTCGACCAGCAAGAGATCGCCTTGCAGTCCCAAGGCCCTTGATTTTGTGGCGATTTGAGGGCCGACAAGGATCGGCCAGCGTTCAACAACTTCATAGCGCAGCAGGGTGGGTCCGAAATCCCACTTTTCCAAGGAGGCCTTGAGGATTTCACCCAAGGTCTCGGGTTCCCGCCAACGCTTGCTCATTCTCAAAGCCTTAAGGAAAGAAAGGAGGCAAAGCAAGGCATAATCCCACTTGACCGTTCGCGGGACCCCGCATAGACCCAAGAGCGGTAAGGAAAAGAATCGAGGGATATATCGATGGCTCAGTTGGTCTTTCGCCGGGGCGGAGACCCCGTCTTTCGCGTCGCTTTACCTACCAGTTCCACCAAGATCGGTCGCGCCGCCCATTGCGACGTCGTCTTGAACGACCCTGAAATCTCGCGCGAACATGCGGTTCTCTATAAGATTGAGGGACGGCATCACCTGAAAAAACTCGGCCAGTCCTCCGTCTTAGTCCAAGGACGTGATGTGGATTCTTACACCTTGAAAGAAGGCGACGAGATTGGTTTGGGCCCTTGGCAGGCGCTCTATTCCGAACAAACGCCCCTCGAGGATACCTCGGATGCGGAGACGGTGGTCACGAATGCCGGCTCCGGAAACACTCAGGCCGTGGCCAAGGGGCCTAAGGGTCTTTGGGTCAAGGACCTGCGCCTGCAAATCATCGAGCCTTCACGGGCTCCCCGCGAAGTCCGGTTTTCCGGAGACAGTTTGACGGTGGGAGCCGCCGAGAAAAACGATATTATTTTGCGGGACACCTACGTTTCCTCTCGGCACCTCAAACTTACCTTGCGCGACGGCAACGTCCTGGCTTTCGACCTAGGCTCCACGAACGGAAGTTTCGTCAACGGCGTGAAGATCAAAGAAGTCGAACTCGAACCGGGGCAAGTCGTGAAAGTGGGCCAATGCGAGATTCGGGTGACCGTCGAGGAAAGGCTAGAAAAGCCCGCGGCGAAAGAAGTCGAACGATTTTGCGGCATGGTCG
>JAIOPF010000172.1 GCA_021414045.1 Deltaproteobacteria bacterium
CGACGACATTTTTCTTCAAGTCTTGGTCGGAACTGGAAAGGTGCTCTCGCAGATGGCGTCGGTAAATCCAGGCGAAGGGAATGGGAATCGCCGCCATGAAGAGGAGGCCGGCGAACAGTGGGATTCGATAGACCGCCAAGGTATCGGTCAAATTTCCCCCGACCGGCAAGGCAAGCAAGAGGAAGCAGCCGAGGGGTCTTCCGATTCCCTCGGTGAGGGCCAGCCAGCGACTTCTTTGGGAAGCGGGGACCAGGCTCATCATCGAGCTGAACAGGGCGATGGCGGCGAAATCGACAAAGAAAAAAAGCGTCTGTTGGGAAAGCTCCGCGGTCCTGAGGTTGGGGTGTATTAAAAAGAGCGCGAGGCAAGCCGAGCCGGCCCAACTGATGGCCGTGAGGCTTCGCGTGACTCCGAAGCGGAGCGAGAGGCTTTCCGAGAAAAAAGTCTGGTAGAGGAGCACCGCTGAGTTTCCGAAGAAGGCGATGGCGCCGAGGTATGCCGTTAAAGAATTTCCCGAACCGAAGTTTTCCAGGGCGATTTGATTGAAGATCAGGTCCATTCCCGAGGAGATGAAGGAATATGCGCACCAAAAGGAAAACGCCGTCGAGGCGAGAATCCAAGACCCTCGATTCCAGAACGAAGATTCTTTGAGAGAGTCGACTTCCGCCGAGGTCTTTCCGATGTTTTTCTCGAAACGGGGATGAAAACGGAAAGCCGCGGCCCCGAAAACCACGAGGGTCGAGAAAACGAAACAGTAGGCGTGGGCGGGCAGGACACGTGACCCGAACTCCAGTCCCAGGGAGCCCATCACCTCGCCCAGGATCTCCGCGACGATGAAAAGCGGAAAATAGCGCTTGGATTCCAGGTTCGAGAAAAGGGATCCCACGGCGTTCCAAAAGAGAAGGTGGATCCAGAAAATGGCGATGAACATGAAAATGCGGAGGGAGAAGGTCAAGGCCAGGTTCTCGGGATGGGGTCCCAAACCAAGTCCAAAGACGAGGCCAATGCAGGCTAAGGCGAAAAGGCTATTCCGCAATAGCTTGCGGTAATCGATCTTGGAGGCGATCAGGTAGATGAGTCCGGCCAAGACGATGGAACCGGTTGCCGAAACCGCATAGGCCGGTCGCATCGCTTGAGGGCCGCCCGCACCCAGCAATAGGGCGTTAGAAGCGAAAAAACCGCTAGCTCCCGCGAAGCCTAGGATGAAATTGAGGCCGGCATAGAAGAGGAAAAGGCGACCCGATGGTCTACTGAGGAAATGACGCCATGTCCTAAGAGGATGAAGAATCAGTTGAAGTAGATATTTTTGCAGCTCGAAACCGACATAGCGGTCGACAGAGCCTTGCTGAAGGCCCCTTTCGTAGGCTTCTTTTCCTTCCCTCTGAGCCACCCAACCTCCGAAAGGAATTTTCCTCCCCGTGGCACCTGTCTGGCAAGGCGAGATTTTGTACGAATGTGGAAGAGGTCATTCACGGATTGACGGGGTTGGACTTTTGTTGTTTTCTACGGCCCATGAAACAAACCCGCATCACGGTCGATCTGCAAGACCCCGAGCTTTTGAAAATGCTCAAGCTCGAAGCCGCGGTGGAACGTCGGCCCATGCGCGAGATCGTGCGCAAGGCCATCCAAGGATTTTTCTCAAACAAAAAAGAACATCTGGCGCTCATGAAGGCGGCGGAACCCGCCTTCCAAGAGTGGGATAACCCTCGCGACGCCGACTATGACCGATTTTAAAGCGGGCGACTTCATCTTGGTGCCCTATCCCTTTACCGATCCTCACTCGCTCAAACAGCGCCCGGCCTTCGTCGTCTCGCGGGTGCAAGCGACGGGGATGCCCACGAAGGCCGTGATCGCCCTGGTGACGAGCCGCTTAGACGAGGCGGACATGCCGGGGGACTATCGCGTCATCGACTGGGAGTATTCTGGTTTGAAGCACCCCGCGAAGATTCGTCTCGGAAAAATCGTCACGGTGGAGGGAGACATCATCCACAAACGTCTCGGCAGCCTCAGTCGCCGCGAGTGGAAATCGGTGGGCGAAGAATTTCTCAAACTCTTTCAGATTTGGATTACCCCATGAGCCAAGATCCCGTCATCATCACCTGCGCCTTGACCGGCGTGCTCGCGAAAAAAGAACAATGCCCGGCCATTCCGTATACTCCCGTGGAAATCGCGGAAGAGGCGAGGCGGGCTTACGAAGCGGGCGCTTCGGTCGTTCACATCCATGCCCGCACCCCGGAAGGCGGTCCCAGTTGGGAGTCGGCCGTCTTCGGCGAGATCAAGGCCGAGATACGCAAGCGCTGCCCGGTGATTCTCAATTTTTCTTCCGGCGGCATCGGCCTGCCCATCCAGGATCGGATCCGCCACATCACCGATCACCGGCCGGAGATCGGCGCTCTCAACATGGGCTCGATGAATTACGCGATCTACAGCCGGAAAAACAAAGCCTTCTACCATGACTATGTCTTCGCCAACCCTTTTCGCGATATCCAGTTTTGCTTGGAACAGATCAACGCCGCCGGGGCGCGGCCCGAACTGGAATGCTTCGACATCGGACACATCGGGAACGCCGAGCCCTTTCTCGATATGGGCTTGTTGAAGGCGCCCGCGCACTTCAGCCTGATCCTGGGAGTCTTGGGTGGAATTTCGCACCGCGCCGGCAACGTCGCCGCCATGGCCGCGAATCTGCCTCCGGGTTCGCATTGGGAAGTCATCGGGATTGGTCGCGAGCAATGGCGTTTGTTGGACGAAGCTTTGGAGCTGGGCGGAGAGATCCGCGTCGGTCTCGAGGACAACTTCTACCTGCCGGATG
>JAIOPF010000199.1 GCA_021414045.1 Deltaproteobacteria bacterium
TCGCCTCCGCGCCTTCTTTCCGCGAGGAAATTGAAGCCTACGCCCGTAGCATCGGAATCTCACCGGGCAATGTGCATTTCGCCGAAGACGAAGGGAAGGCCGTTCCGAAGCCACTCGAGACCGAGGGAGAGATTTACCGTGACGATTGGAAGGCGACGGTCTCGGCCTCCGATTTGCCCCCGCAGAAAAGCTCCAACGCGCCTTCCAGAAATCCCTAAAACCGGCATCCGAGGCTTCCCTTCATTTGCTTCCTCTGGTATCGAAATCCCCATGGTCGTGTCGGAAAAAACCGATTTCATCCCGCTGCATCAGCCCAAAAAGGGATATCGCTACGGGATCGATTCTCTCTTGCTCGCCCGATTCGCGGATTTGCGATCCAGTGACCGGGTTTGCGACCTTGGTTCTGGGGTGGGCATCTTGGCGCTTTGGGCCCTGACCAAAAGAAAAGTCGCCCAGGCCGTGGCCATCGAGGTGCAGAAGGACTTGGCCGAGCTCGCTCTGAAAAATGCGGAGGTGCTAGGCGTCAAAGACCGCCTGGAAGTTTTTTGCGAAAATTGGAAAAGAGTAAAGGGCTTCCTTAAGCCCCATAGCTTTCAGGTCTTGATCAGCAATCCACCATACCGCCGTGCCAATACCGGCAAGCCGCCCCCGGATACCTCCAAGGCTATTGCCAAGCACGAGGTCGAGGGCGCCATGCCCGACCTCATTAAAGCCGCGGCTTATTTGATGAAGCCTTCGGGCCGATTCTGCGTCATGTATCCTCCCTTGCGCCTAGAGGAATTGATCGCCGAACTGGCCAAGGCCAAACTCAAGGTCCAACGCATGGCTTTCATCCATCCCTTTCAGGACCGGCCGGCCACTTTGGTGATGGTCGAGGCGGTGCGTTCCATGCCGCGTGAACTCAAGGTGGAGCCGCCCATCGTGGTTTACCGGGACCCCGAACATTACACCCCCGAGGTCGAAGCCTGGGTCGGCCCCAAGCGCCGGGTTTGACAGGTCCAAGATAATCTTGTAGGGGCGAACAAGCTTTTATCTTCCAATGGGATACGAATATGGTTTCGGAAAGAAAATTAAGAATCCTCGTCGGTAAACCGGGCCTCGACGGCCATGATCGCGGCGCAAAAGTCATCGCCCGTGCCTTTCGCGACGCCGGTTTCGAGGTCGTCTACACGGGTCTGCACCAAACGCCCGAGATGATCGTCAGCACGGCCATCCAAGAGGATGTCGATGCCGTCAGCTTGTCCATTCTCTCCGGAGCCCACAATTACGTCTTTCCGGAGGTGATTCGCTTGATGAAGGAGAAGGGGATGAACGACGTCCTCGTCTTCGGCGGCGGCATCATTCCCGACGACGATATCCGCGAGCTGAAGGCTCAGGGTGTCGCCGAGATCTTCACTCCCGGTTCCTCCACCCAGGACATCATCGAATGGGTGAAGCAGAACGTGAAGCCCAAGACCGAAGCCATTTAATTCGCGGATTATTTCCCAGAAAATTTCGGAACACGTTTCTCTTGAATCGCCTTGATGCCTTCCTGAAGGTCCTGCGTGGCGAAGCTTTGCGCTTGGCCCCCGGACTCGTAGTCGAAGACTTCCTCGAGGGTGGCCGTGACGGCTTTTTGCACGCCTTTTTTCATGATTTTGAGTGCCAGCGGGGCATTGGCGGCGATTTGATTGGCGATTTCCCTTGTTTTGGCCTCGAGATCGGCGGCGGGAAAAACGCCATTAACGAGGCCCAGTTGCAGGCCTTCTTCCGCGGGGAAGGTGCGCGCGGTGAAGAGCAGTTCGGCGGCGACGGCCGGGCCGGCCAGCTTCGTGAGCCAATACAGTCCGCCCATGCCGCTGCTCAGTCCTATCTTGGCGAAATTCGCGGCCAGCTTGGCCTCGCTCGAGGCGTAGCGCAGGTCGCAGGCCAGAGCGATGAGGAAACCGGCGCCGATGGCGGGCCCGTTGAGCATGGCGATGGTGGGGACCTCGATGTTTCGCAGCTGCAGGAATTTGGAATAAAACTCGATCATTTCTCTCTTATTTTGGTCATAGCCTTGGGGGGTATGGTCGAGAATGAACTGAAGGTTGCCGCCGGCCGAAAAGGCCCTTCCCGCGCCCGTGAGGATCACGACCCGAAGCTCCGGGTTGGCGTTGATTTTTGGGACGATGGCCGCGATGGCGTCGCCCATTTCCGGGGTCATGGCATTGAGTTCTTGGGGGTTGTTGAGGGTGAGTTTCCCGAGGGGACCCTCTTGTTCAAAGAGCAGTAAGGACATAGGCGGCACCTTGGAATTTTAAGAAAATATCGTTGAAACAACGCGGGACCCTAGCATAAGGAAGGGGCATGAGCGTTGAAACCTTGGTCAGCTCCCTAGATCCGCGATCCGCCGACTTTCAAGCAAATTCCGAATACCATCGGGGTCTTGTGCAAGAGCTCCGCGATCAGATTGGTCGTGTCAAGCAGGGCGGGGGCGATGACGCCGTCGCGAAGCACCGTAAGCGCGGCAAACTGCTTGCACGTGAGCGCATCGAGCGCCTGCTCGATCCGGATTCCCCCTTCCTCGAGTTTTCGACCCTGGCTGGCATCGACATGTACGGAGGGGAGGCCCCCGGCGCCGGTATCGTCACGGGCGTCGGTTTGGTCCATGGTCGCGAGGTCTTGGTCATCGCCAACGACGCCACGGTGAAGGGCGGCACTTACTACCCGATCACCGTCAAGAAGCATCTCCGCGCCCAAGAAATCGCCGCCGAAAACAACTTGCCCTGCGTTTATCTCGTCGATTCGGGCGGAGCTTTTTTGCCGCTACAATCTGAAGTTTTTCCAGATAAAGAGCACTTCGGCAGAATTTTTTACAATCAGGCCCAGATGTCGGCCGCAGGCATTCCGCAAATCGCGGTCGTGATGGGGTCCTGCACCGCTGGCGGAGCCTACGTTCCCGCGATGAGCGACGAGACCATCATCGTCAAGGGCAACGGCACCATTTTCTTGGGCGGTCCACCGCTAGTCAAGGCGGCGACGGGCGAAGTCGTCACCGCCGAAGAACTGGGCGGAGCCGACGTCCATTGCCGAAAGTCCGGCGTGACCGATCATTTCGCCGAAGACGATGAGCACGCCCTCGAGATCGCGCGCGATATCCTGGCCCATCTCAACCGGCCCGCGAAAACTTCCTACGAGGTTCATGCGCCGCAAGATCCGCTCTATCCGCCGGAAGAGCTCTACGGCATCATTCCCCAGGACGCGAAGAAGGGCTTTGACGTGCGTGAAGTCATCGCCCGCATCGTCGACGGATCCGCCTTTCACGAATTCAAAAAACTTTACGGCGCGACTTTGGTCTGCGGCTTTGCCCGCATCTATGGCATGCCGGTGGGCTTCGTAGCGAACAACGGCATTCTCTTCTCGGAAAGCGCCCAAAAGGCGGCGCATTTCCCAAGATGGTCATGGCGGTTTCCAATGCGAAGGTCCCGAAGTTCACCGTCATCATCGGCGGCTCTTACGGCGCCGGAAATTACGGGATGTGCGGACGAGCCTACGGCCCCCGTCAGCTCTGGATGTGGCCCAACGCTAGGATCAGCGTGATGGGCGGCGAGCAGGCCTCCAACGTGCTGCTCACCGTGAAGAAAGACCAATTGGCCGAAAAGGGCCTCCCGGCGATGAGCGCGGAAGACGAGGCGAAATTCAGGGCTCCGACCCTGGACAAGTACGCCAAGGAAAGTAGCGCGTATTTTTCGACTGCACGGATTTGGGACGAGGGCATCATCGATCCGGCCGACACGCGCAAGATTTTGGGGATGGGCCTGGCGACCGCGTATAACGCCCCCATTCCCGAGACGAAATTCGGCGTATTCCGAATGTAGGGAGAATATGAGCAAAAATTTCGAAACCATCCTCGTCGAACGCGATCGCGGTGTGACCACGCTCACAATGAACCGTCCCGAGCTGCACAACGCCTTCAACGAAGTGATGATCGCGGAACTCGAAAAGGCCTTTATTCAATTTGGCAAGGACGCCGAAACGCGGGTCATCGTCCTGACGGGCGCCGGAGAATCCTTTTGCGCCGGAGCTGATCTGAATTGGATGAAGAAGGTTGCGGGTTATAGCCCGGCCCAAAACAAGGCGGACGCCTTGCGTCTGCACAAGATGCTACTCGCGGTCTATCGCTCGCCCAAGCCCGTCGTGGCGAAGGTGAACGGCGCCGCCATCGGCGGCGGGACGGGATTGGTGGCGGCGGCCGACATCGCCTTCGCCGACCAGAGCGCTTTGTTCGGTTTCTCCGAGGTGCGCCTAGGCTTGATCCCCGCGGTCATTTCTCCCTTCGTCCTCCGGAAGATCGGCGAGGCCAATGCTAGAGAGTATTTCCTAACCGGCGAGCGCTTCACCGCGCTGCGCGCCCAAGAGATGCGGTTGATCCAGTACCAAGGGACACCGGAATACGTGCAGGAGAAGATTCAAGACAAGGTCAACGAACTCAAGAAGGGTAGCCCCACGGCACTCGCCGACTGCAAGCGCCTGATCGAAAAAGTCGGCGCCCAGCCCCTCGACAAGATCGGGACCTTTACTTCCGCCCAAATCGCCGCGCGACGCGGCAGTAAAGAAGGCAAGGAAGGCATGATCGCCTTCCTGACCAAACGCAAACCGGAATGGATCCCGTGAAAAAAATCCTCATCGCCAATCGCGGCGAGATCGCCCGCCGGGTGATTCACGCCGCAAAAGAATTGGGGTATGCGACGGTCGCCGTTTATTCCGATCCGGACCGTGATTCGTTGGCGGTGCGGGAGGCGGATGAAGCTTTCCGACTTGCCGGCAGCGAAGTGCGGGAGACCTATCTCGATTCGGCCAAGATCCTTGAGATCGCCAAATCCGCCGGGGTTTGGGGCGTCCATCCCGGCTATGGGTTTCTTTCGGAGAACGCGGATTTCGCCGCTGATTGCTCGAAAGCGGGCATCAAGTTCATCGGACCCGCCCCCGAGGCCATGCGCGCCCTCGGCAGCAAAGTCGCGTCCAAGCGATTGGCGAAGCAGGCGAAGGTCCCCGTCGTTCCCGGTTTCGAAGGCGAATTGCCCGAAGGTCAGGAGCTGCAAAAAATCGCCGTCCAGATCGGCTTCCCGCTCTTGATCAAGGCTGCGGCCGGTGGAGGCGGGAAGGGCATGCGCGTCGTGAAGGCGCCGGAAGAATTGGAAGAAGCCGCTCGTTCCGCCGAACGCGAAGCCTTGGCCTTTTTTAAGGACAAGACGATCTTCCTCGAGAAATATCTCGAGCGTCCGCGCCATATCGAAGTTCAGATCCTCGGCGACGAAAAAGGCAACCTCGTCCATCTCTATGAGCGCGAGTGCTCGGTGCAGCGTCGTCACCAAAAGATGATCGAGGAGACGCCTTCGCCCTCGATCACGCCGAAATTTCGCGAAGACATCTGCGCCTCCGCCCTGCGCATCGCCGAGCAGGCTGGATACTATTCGGCGGGGACGGTGGAGTTCATCGTTGACGAGGCGGATAACTTTTATTTTCTGGAAGTGAACACGCGACTTCAAGTCGAGCATCCCGTCACGGAGGCGGTCACCGGCATCGACTTGGTCAAGGCCCAGATCATGGTGGCCGAAGGCCATGCCCTGCCTTTCAAGCAGGAAGACATCCGACAGCGCGGCCATGCCATCGAATGCCGGCTTTACGCGGAGGATCCTGAGAACGGATTCCTCCCCGCGGAAGGCAAGGTCGGCGTGTTATGGGAACCTCAGCGGCCTGGCCTGAGGATCGACTCTGCTTTGGAGGCCGGAAAACCGGTTCTCTCGCTCTACGATCCCATGCTGGCGAAATTGATCGCGGTGGGTTTCAACCGCAAGGAAGCCCTGCTGAAAATGGATGCCTTGTTGCGCGATTACCTATTGCTGGGGATCCGGCACAACCTCGACTTCCTGCGATACACGCTGAACTCCAAGCCCTTCCACGAGGGGCGCTATCACACTCACAGCGTCGCGGAATTGCTCGAGGGATTTTTGGAAAAGCGCGGCAAGGATAAGCCCGCTCCCGATTTGGCCTATGCGATCGCCGCCATGGCCGGAAAAGTCCCTTCGGCGGAAACCGGCGTCTCGGTGCGGGAGCCGAAGGAGAATCCCGTCGCTTCCCTAAGAGGTTTTAAAAACGCCTGATGAAGACCGAATTCCAAATCGCCGCTGAAACCGTCGTCGCCGAAATCGAGCGCCGCGACGGCGCTTTCTCGTTGAATCTTTCGGGCCGCGAGGTGAAGGGCGAGATTTTGCGTTGGGAACCGCCTTTCTTCACGATTAGGCATTGCGATCATATCCTACAGGGCGCTTTTTACCGGGCCGTCAAGAAGGGCGACCTGCTCATGATGCTCGAGGCGATGAAGATGGAACACAAGATTCTCAGCCCCAGTGATGGAACGGTGAAACAGGTGTTTTTCAAGGAAGGGGAGCGCGTCGCCCAAGACGTCGAACTGCTCGAGATCGCATCGGAAGCCAAGAAATAAGGACCGCCCCTTCCTGTTCTGTACTCAATTCAGCTGAAAATCGTCGATTGACAATCGCTTCAAAAGATTCGACTAATCGCGGTCTAATGATCAGCGGTGAGACGCAAAAGATCCTTTGCATGGTTCCCTGTTTCAACGAGGGGGAGAACCTGCCGCGCCTCATCGAGCAAATTCGCGGGGAAAACCTGGCGCAGCACTGCGACCTCCTCTTCGTCGACGATGGTTCCGTCGACGGCAGCGCGGATCTGATCAAAAAATCTGGTTTTCCCGTGTATTCCCACCCGACCAATGCCGGATACGGAGCAGCGATCAAGAGCGGGTTGCGTTACGCCCATGAGCGAAGCTACACGCACCTTGGTGTTTTTCCCGGAGACGGGCAACGGCAGGTCAGCGACATGCTCGCCTTGTTTCGCGAAGCTGAAAAGGGAAGTTTCGACCTCGTCGTAGGTAGCAAGCTGCACTTGATCCGGGCCATTCCCTGGCGCCGCGCCGTCGGAAACCGTTTGTTCAGCAGCTTCGCTCGCGTCTTGGGCCGTGCGCCCTTCGCGGACGTCCTTTCTGGTTTCAAGGTCTATCGGGTCGCCTCCGTGCTTCCGCTCCTCGACTGGCTTCCCGAGCGCTACGACTTCGACCTGGTTTTCGCCATCCATTGCGGCCGGTCGGGATTGTCGGTCCGGGAAATTCCGGTGCAGGTCCGCTATCATGCCCATTCGACTAAAATGAAAAGCGTCGCCGCCGAAGGCCTGAGGATGCTGTCTTCCTCCTTAAAGACGCTTTATGGTCGGGGCGTTCGCCCCATCGAAGACCCACTGGGGCAGTAAGTGGAATCATGAAGAAGCCCGCGCAGCTGAAACTCGGACTCTTGATATTGATTCTTCCCTTGTTTTTTTTCCAATTAATGCAGCTCGTGAAATTCGCCCCCCATGGGTATCCGGTCCTGGGCATCGATTTTATCAGTCGCTTCGAGCAACGATTGACTCCGGTGAGGCAAATGCTTCGCGAGGAGATGGCGGTCGGTTACCTTGGAGAATTTCCAGATGACGCAGTACTCGCTCGCGCCCGTCTTGGTGACGGACAAGCGGCCGGTGAATTTTTTCGTCTCAGTGAAACCGCTCGATGAAAGTGATTTGAGGGCCATCGCGGGTAAGGGCCTGGTCTTGCTCCGGGATTTCGGCGATGAGGTTCGAATCTACCAGCGGAGGCAGCCATGATTTTTCGGCTGCCGATATTTTTCGCCATCGCTGTCCTTTCCGGCGTCGCTCTTTTGGGCATGCTGTGGCCCCGGTCGGTCTCCGCTCCCGGAAAATCCTTGAAAATCTCCCTGGGTTTCGGCTTGGGGATGGGAGCGATATCCTTTCTGCAGTTTTTTTGGCTGCTTGGCAGGGGGGCTTGGTCCTCGGGAATGAATATGCTCTTGATCGCCTGGGGTCTCGCGGCGATGGCCTTGGTTTTCTTCCAAGGGAAACTTCGCGATGCAACGCCCGTGATGCCGGCGGAGAGCTCGGGCCCGGCCCAGGAAATCGAGCAAATCCTCGCCGGATATTTTTGGGTGTTCTTGGCCTTCGCGGTCCTGATCGCCGTTTTTTATTTTTACCAAAACCCGCACGGGAATTGGGATGCTTGGTCGCACTGGAATTTGCGCGCTCGCTTCGTTTTTCGCGGAGGCGAGGGTTGGAACCGCGCCTTGGGTCCCGATTATTGGAATCCGCTCAATTATCCCTTGTTTTTGCCCATGCTGGTTTCGTCAGGGTGGGGCTTCATCACGGTGGAGACCCAGTGGGTTCCGGGACTGATCGCCTTGGGATTCACGTTGGCGACGGTTTTCCTGCTCCAGGGGGGATTGAGTCGTTTGCGGGGCCGGGCTCAGGGATTGCTCGCGGGGATTTTGCTGCTCGGCACGCCCTTCTTTTTGAACCACGGAAACTCGCAATATTCGGATATGCTCTTCATCGCTTGTTTCGGGCTTACGCGTTTCGTGACGGTGTTTTGGGAGAAGGGATGGAAGGCAGCCCTTCGCGAGGCCTTCGTCTTCGGCTTGGGCCTGCTGCCCGTCTTGGCGGTGGATTTCTACGTCAAGACCCGCCTGTACCCGCCGGCGACGATCTTTCAGACGCGCAATGTGCCTTATACCTTCGTGCACTTCACCGAGTGGATTCGCTATAAAAAGGTCGTCACGGCCTATGTTCGGACTTTTTTTCAATTTGGGGAGTGGGGGCTAAGCCTTCCGGCTTTTCTGATCGTCTATTTCTTTTGGATGAAATCGTCGCCGATTCCGCTTCTTCGCTGGATGTCGGCACGGGTCTATCTTGCGCTGGCAATGATGCTCGGCGGCTATTTCATGGTCTATTTGGCGACGCCCCATGATGTAGACTGGCTGCTTCGCACTTCCGTGCAGCGTTTGTTTCTCTGCCTTTGGCCCAGTCTGCTCTTCGCTTACTTCCTGGGACTGAGGACTCCGGAAGAAGTTCTGCAAACCGAGAAGATCGGCGAATCCTCGATCATTTCCCCGATTCCCTCCGCCTCTTAGGTCGTCGATGCTCTAGCGGAAAGTCCTTCCCCGCATATTAAATGCAAATATTGCTTGGCGAAACCTGTTTGGAGGCGGACAATTTCGTCATCAATCCATCTCTTGGGGGGCCTTATGGAATGTCGCAAAACGCTGCAATCGGCCTTTGGGCTTGTCTCGATCCTCATGTTTTGCGTTTCTTGCCAAGCTTCGCCGCCCAAGCCGGCATCCCCTCCATCCACGGCACCTGCTATTCCCATTCAAGCCAGCTACACGGCTCCTTCTTCCTCAGTCCCGGCCGCGCAACCCGGAACGCCGACCGCCGGCGCGCAAAAACAGCCCAATTTTATCGTGATCATGGGAGATGATATCGGCTGGTTCAATATTGGCGCCTATCATCAAGGCATTATGGCGGGCCGCACGCCGAACCTCGACCGACTCGCCGCCGAAGGCACGAGATTCACGGACTATTATGCCGAAGCAAGCTGCACCGCCGGTCGGGCGAATTTTATCACGGGGGAAATCCCGATACGCACAGGACTTACCACGGTGGGACAAGCCGGTTCTCCGCTAGGGATGCCGGCGGAAGCCCCCACTATCGCTACGGTCCTCAAATCCCTAGGCTATGCCACGGGGCAATTCGGAAAAAATCACTTGGGAGATCGAAATCCCTTCCTACCCACCGTCCACGGATTCGACGAGTTCTTCGGCTATCTCTATCACTTGGATGCCATGGAGGATCCCTGCCATCCCAATTATCCGCAAAACCTCAAGGCGATGGTGGGTCCGCGGAACATGATTCATTCTTGGGCGACCAATGTGGATGACCCCACGGAAGAACCGCGTTGGGGCAAGATCGGGAAACAAAAGATCGAGGACGCCGGCGAACTTTGCCCGGAACGCATGAAAACCGTGGATGACGAGATCTTGGCGAAGACTTTCGCCTTCTTGGATAAGGCCAAACAGGACGGCAAACCCTTCTTCATCTGGCTCAATCCCACTCGCATGCACATCGTCACCCACCTCTCCGATAAATACGAAAAGATGCGGAATTCCGAAAATGGTTGGTCGATAGAGGAAGCGGGAATGGCCCAGCTCGACGATATCGTGGGGGCCGTCATGCAAAAGGTGAAGGACGAAGGCCTCGATGGCGACACTCTCATCGCCTTCACCACCGACAACGGTGCGGAAAACTTCACCTGGCCCGACGGCGGCCAAACTCCCTTCGCCGCGGGCAAGGGAACGGTGATGGAGGGCGGTTTCCGCGTCCCGATGATCGTTCGTTGGCCCGGCAAGATTCCCGCCGGCAAGGTGGAAAATCAAATTGTGTCCGGCCTCGATTGGTTGCCCACTTTGGCGGCCGCCGCCGGCGATCCCAATATCGCCGACGAACTCAAGGCGGGAAAGCAAATCGGCGATCGAAACTATAAAGTCTATCTCGACGGCTTCAATCAGCTCGATCTGTTCACGGGCAAAGGGCCTTCCAAACGCAGTGAAATCTACTATTTTGCCGAGTCGACGCTTGGAGCGGTTCGCATCGGCGATTACAAATATCGTTTCATCGACCAACCCAACGGATGGCTGGGGGGCACGGTTAAAGTAGATTGGCCTATTCTGGTCAATCTCCGCCTCGACCCCTTCGAGCGTACCGGCCTGTCGGGATCTCTGGCCTTCTACAACTGGTATGTCTTCGAATTCTGGCGCTTCGTCTTCGTTCAGCAGGAAATAGCGAAATACGCCCAGACTTTTATCGATTTTCCGCCGATGCAGAAGGGCGCCAGCTTCAATCTCGAGCAGTTGAAGGAAGAGCTTGCGAAAAAAGCCGCGGCCCATGCCGCCGAATAGCTTCGTAAGAGGGAGGTTTGTATGCCGTCAAAGAAGAGAATGTTCGTTGAGTGCGCCGCGTTATTTTACGTCATCTCCGTCTGTCTTGTTCCTCTAGCATCGGCAAAGCCGGCTCCCGTGATTCCGAACCCCGAGCCGGTGGCTTATTCGTGGCAAATCATCGACGAGGCCATCAAGAACCACGACCCGGACAAGCGCCGCGCCATCGTGGTGGCGGCGAGCTTGGGCGGCCCTTACGACAAGGTCTTCGCCTTCCTGGGGGACGCCCTGAAGGACAAAAAAGTATCGGTGCGATTGGCGGCCTGCGCCAGCCTGGCCTCGTTCAAAGACCAGCGGGCCCTGGATTCGCTGAAAGAAGCCTTGAAGGATCCGGTTCCGGAGATTTTTTTCTGCGCGGCTCAGGGTCTCTTCGCCCTAGGCGATCCCACGGGTGAAAAGGTCCTTTTGGACGTCCTGGAAAAGGAGAAGGGAATCTCTTCCAGTTTTCTCTCCGCGGGCCAACGGCAGGCGATGAGCGCCTTCAACAGCAAGCGGGCCTTTTTTTCGACCATCTTTCATTTGGGAATCCGTTTTGCTCCGGTTCCTGGGCTGGCGATGGGTTATTCCTCCATGATGGAACTCACCAGCGATCATAAGGCCAGCGGACAATCCTTGGCGGCGATGGATCTGGCGAGGGCCACCGATCCCGAGTCCCTGAAGGCCTTGGTCGAAGCATTGAAGGACAAGAGTCCCATCGTCCGAGCGGCCGCCGTGCATTCCTTGGCCATGCGCAATGATCCTTCGGTGCGCTCGGATTTGGTCCCCTTGTTGGACGACAAGGACATCCCCGTTCGTGACCGGGCCGCCGTCGCTTACTTGCGACTGGACCATGTCGCCAAGCAGCTGCAGGCGAAACCCGTGGCCTCGACCGCGACCGACCTTTCAGATCCAGGGAAAAAATAATCTTTTACGGCAGCGTCTCATGTCCGGTCTGAGCAACCATCCCGTGTTTCTCGTCATGTTGGTCGCGGTCGCCGCAACGCTGATCGCGGAAATCCCGATAGGTTTTCGTCTACCCGTGGTGGTTCTCGAGATGGTGCTGGGCATTGTCATCGGTCCCCACGGTCTGGGAATGACGGATGCCAGTGGCTTGTTGGGTTGGTTGGGCGGCACGGCCGGCTTGGCGGCGCTGTTCTTCATGGGAGGAGTAGAACTGGACTTAGACCGAGTCCGGGGCCGTCCGCTTGCCCTTGCCGTCGGCGGATGGGCTTTGTCCCTGTTGCTGGGTCTTTCCTTTGCGGGTCTTCTTTATCTGGCCTCGATAATACGCTCGCCGGTGCTTGTGGGACTGTCGCTCACCACGACCTCCCTGGGAATGCTGCTTCCGATTCTGAAGGATAAGGGAGAATTCGACACCCAGTTTGGACGCTTTGCGCTCGCCGCCGGAGCGGTGGGCGAATTCGGTCCCGTTATCGTCATGTCCCTTCTTCTCACCACCGAATACAGCCACTGGCAGGAAGTGGTCCTGATGCTGGCCTTTGTGGGAATCGCTTTCGTCGCGGCCAACGTCGCTTTGAAAGCGAGGCCGCCCAAGGCCTTGGAGCTTCTCACCCGCACCATGAATTCCAGCGCCCAGCTGCCCGTGCTGCTTTCCGTCCTACTATTGACCTCCTTTTTAGTTTTGTCCGAAACCTTCGGTTTTGAGGGAGTTCTCGGCGCTTTCGCCGGAGGTATGGTCGTGGGCCTGGCGACACGGGGCAAGCAGGGCGAGCCCCTGCGTGAGAAGATCGATGCCATAGGATTCGGCTTCTTCATGCCCTTTTTCTTCGTGGTGAGCGGGATCAAGTTCGATTTGGGGGCCTTGCTGAATAGCAGGATGGCGATGCTGATTCTCCCGATGTTTCTGGTTCTCCTCTTCGTGGTGCGCGGTGCGCCGGTGTATCTGTATCGCAAAGAGCTTGCTAAGGCCGAAAAATTGCCCTTTGCGCTTTACTCGGCGTCCGCCTTGCCTCTCATCGTTGCTTTGACCGAAATCGGAGTTCGTACCCACCGCATGACTTCCGACATTGCGGCTGCTTTGGTGGGGGCCGGGATGGTTTCCGTTTTGCTGTTTCCGACCCTCGCCGGAATTCTCCGGACCCGAAGTGTTTCCCCGGCGGACCATCAATAAAAACGGTTTTTCAGAACGAATAGACTCACGGTTAAAATCGTGGCCGTTCCATAGAGGCAAAAGTAAGGCAGGCAATCACGCTCCATTTCGCTTCCAGTCCGGTTAGGCCGATAGAGGGGCAGTAACAGCAGTGGCAGGACGGGGATGAAGTAACGTCCTTGAACTCCAAGGACTATCGAAGCTCCCGGCTTCGTCCAAGTGATGAAGATGCTGCTCAAGATCGCGAGTATCTCGAGTAGGGCGATGCCGAGCAAGGAGGCCCTTTCCCATCCTCTCAAATTGCGGACTTCGCCGCGGTCCCGCCACACCACGAAAGCAAGAAAAACCAGATAAAATAGCGTCAAGGGCCTCGGTAAAGGCGTGTCGAGATGTCCGAAAATCCCGATGCATTGTCTGATGTAAAGCCAGGCCTGGACGCGGAAAGTTTTCGCCAAGAGTTCCAGGTATCCGTGGGGATGATGCAGGATCCACTGGCTTTGAAATTGGGTCTCGGGACGGGAGGCGAAATGTTCCCCATGCAGCAGTAGCCAGACCGCGAGGGCGTGGGCCGCAAAGACGGCTCCCAGGCTCCAAAAATAGGCGGCCGCGGAAGAAAATTTTCGCCGTGGGATCCCTAAAAAGAGCAGGGCGTGTCCGAGGTAGACGAGCTTGGAAATCGTCAAGCAGAGGCTGATAACGGCGGCACCGACAATGTTTTTGGAGGCCGGAGCTTCGCTGTCCTTCAGCACCAAGCGAAGCAGCAGGGCGGTTAGAAGGAAAGCCAGTCCGTTGGCCATGGCGTCCGGAGAAAGCGAAGCGGCTTGATGCAGGGACATGGGGCTCAGGGCCAAGACGGTCAACACCCAGCGAAATAGAGGGATGATCCTCACGGCGTTATAGACGAGTAGCAACCACAGGATGAAATTTAGCAACCGCCCCCAGTAAAAAAGAGAAAAGGGGGAGAGTTGCAAAGCTTTGCCGGTCGCCATTGCGATCGTCTGTGGGAGGTAAGGGAGGGAGGGATGCGGCGAGGTGGAAACGAAGGCATAGCTTTGCGTGTCTTCCGGAGCCAAGGATTTGTGACGAAAAGCGAGGATTTCTTCAGCGCTGGTTTTTTCCCGAGGTTGGTAGAGGAGGTGGAGAAAAGAAGAGAGAAAGTCGACTAGGCTTTTGGGAACTTCTTTGCTCGTCTGCCCAGCTTCCGTCTTTTCTTCCAGATGGCCTTGGGAAATCTCCCAAGAGCGAAAGAGATGGAAGGCCTCGTCCGGCACCTGAAATGGGGGCGTCAGGACCAAGAAGCCGGTCCCGAATACCAGGGCGAGAAGCAGGAAGACGGTTTCCGCGCGTAGGGTTCTCATGGAGAAGGGCACCTTACTCCCGGGGCGGACTTCCCATCAAAGTAAAATTGGCAAGCTTCGGCCTGGCGCCGCTGTGCGGGACCTCGCGGAAAATCGGCCCGTGAAAAATGGGTAGAACAGCCCTGCCTGTAGCAGATTCATCACCATTCATTCAGTGTCTATTTATGACTAAAATTGCAAATTAGCCACAGTTTGAGGTGTAGGCACTCTCGGATTATTCATATAACTATTTGTAATTATTTATTAATAGTAATCTGTCTTATTGGGCGGCCCTTCCTGGCACCACGATTGCTTAGTGTAAATAGTGTTGAATTAATATTCGGCCTAGGCCGAGCACAGAAGGAAGGGCAATTGATATGAGTCACAAAGTTCACCCCGCGGCGAAAAACATCGTTTCGATTTTGGAGTCCTCGGAAGGATTTAAGCAATTAACCGGAGGTTCGGGATTCTCGGGAAAGCTTCGCGCCTCGTTGAAGGGGCAGAAAGTCTACCAACCGGGCCAAGACGATTCGGGCTTCGGAGGACGGCCGCGCATGACTTTGGGCAGCGATTTTGGCACGATCAAGCTGGATTCGAACTCTTATGCGAAAGTCACGAGCGGAACTTCGCGCGCGAAAAAACGCGTCGCCCATCATCACGCGACGTCGCGCCGGCCCCATCCGCTTTTTGCGAGAGGTCATCATCCCATCGCCCCTAAGGCTCCTGCGGATCCCGTCGAGAAATACAGCTCAAGGAAGATCCATGCGCAGGCGGTGGCGAAAGCGCACAAGGCCCATCGAAAGGGAACTCTTTCGCCTTCCTTGACGTTATTTTACGTCTCGGGCCCCGGCGCACTGAACCTGCGGCCGCAATACGGGCACAACTTTAAAAATAGGCGCGAAGCTTACGCGGCCCTGAAGCACGGAGAGATTTCGATGCGCAGCATGGTTCAATTCGCCAAGGGCAAAGGCGCTAATGTCTTCGCGCCGGCTTCGAGCTTGGCTTTGTACTTGCGCCCGGCCAACGGCTAGACTTCTATTTTTCCCCTATGTGG
>JAIOPF010000176.1 GCA_021414045.1 Deltaproteobacteria bacterium
CGGAGGAATCCCGCAGCAGGGGGCTGGCGGCGGGGCTGGGATTCGGTGCCGTGGCCACCGTGGCCAACGGGGATTCGGGCAGAGCAGACTCGGCGACCGAGGCAGTCGGAAGCGCAGCTTCGCACCATTGCGGGGAATCAGGGATTTCGAATCGAGGGTCAAGGCAGATGGGATCGGACATTTTCATTCTCCTTAAATAGAGGAATCTCTTTGATGAATGATGCTGACGGCGTCGAGGTCGAATCCGGCGGAATTGCCTCCGCCGCCTTCGCTCAAGTCGCGAATGCGAATGTAGCGGGCCCAGGCGAGGCCCAAATCATGCAAATCGAAGGCGTCGCCTCCGGCCGCGGCGGGATCCAGCGGATCGATGGAGTTGGTGTCGGCGTTCGCGAGGACGGGATGCACGCCGGCACAGCCGGGGTACATTTCATCGCGATTGCCGCTCGCGCAAGGGAAGGCGACGAAGTGGGTACCATCCTGGCTGACCGCGACCTCGCCAGGTTCGGCGAAGGGAGCCAAGGGGTTGCCGCCCGCATAGAAGGCGTTTTCGAAGACGATGAAGTCTTTGCCGGGACCGTCGAGAATCGCCGCGGCGGATTTGAGGACGATGGTCCCGCCTTGGCCCAAGGAGAGGACGTCAAAGCCCCCCGTTTGCAAGCCTCCGCCTTTCGGCGCTCCGAGGACGACGTCGGGAAATCGATCCGAGCCGAAACCCGCATGGGCGCCAGGATCGAACGAGGTCACTTCGTCGACGAAGGGATCGGAGGCGACCGGCGTCGGCAGGGGGGAAGCGCTGGCCACGGGCGTCGGCGAGGGCAAAGGAGTTGGCGCTGGAGTCGGCGAAGGAAGGGGCGTCGGTAGTGCGGTGGGTGTCGGAGTCGGGATAGGTGCTGGCGTCGGGCTCGCGGTCGCGACCGGAGTTGGTAAAGGGACCGGGCTAGGGCTGGATGACGTGACCGGAGGATTATTTTCCGGATCGGGAGATGGTCGTTGGGCCCCTACCGTAACTTGAAGAGTGATGGCTCGCGTTCCCACCTGAGCGCGAATTTGGAAGGTTCCAGTTCGCGATAGGTGTAGCTCTCCAGGGCGGGTGAAGGCTCCGCGAGTGGTGTCCGAAGAATACCACAAGGCGACTTCTTCTTCTCCGACGCCGCGCAGTTCCAAGGGCACCACTTCTCCGACGTAGACGTCTCGGATTTCGGTCAAGGCGAGGCTGCCGTTGCGCGGGAAGAAGGCTAGGGCCTCTCCCTCGCCGGACGAAGTCGCGGTGGCAGGTCCACCCGGGGTTGGCGCGGTCAAACTTCCGCCGCCGCAAGCGGGGAGAAGGCCGACCAAGAAGATTCCAAGAAGGGAGATTTTATTTCGAAGCGCCATATTCTTTCCTTAAGAAATTAATAAGTCGTCGCCGTCGAGATCGTTCCCGGAGAACTCGTCAATAAGAAGAGATCCGCGCCGCTGAAATCCGTTCCGGGTTGGCCCGGACGAACCGCCATCGATCCCGCTCCGGTCACGCCGGGATTGCTCGGAACCGCGAAGTCGAGGGTCTTAGCGAGGACGTTCCGGTTGCTGTTCGTGAGATCGATGCCGTTGACCGCGGAACGGTTGAAGCTCGAGACGAAGAGCACTTCACCGCCGAAGGCGATCTCCTGGTCGGTGATGAAATCGTGGGCGTCTCCGGTGAGCTCAATGGGATTTCCCGCGCCTCGCAGCAGGGTGAAGTTTTTCAGGTCGATCTCGTAGACTTCGCTGAAGGCGGAGCTGCCGATGAAACCGGATTTACCGTCCTCGGTCACGGCCAAGGGCTGGAAGTTCGCGGCGACCAAGCCGAGATTCAGGCTGCGGGTGATGTTCAAGGTGTTCGGGTCGATTTCGTCCAGCACCGAGGCGGTTTCGGGTTGGGAATTGCCGGAGACCAGCTCGTTGTCACCGGTGCTGGTGGCGATCAGTTTGCCATTCGCCACCGTCAGGCCGCTGGCGTCGAAGCCGTTCAGGACGATGAAGGGCGTGGAAGCGGGCGTCAGGAAAGGAGAGGTCTCGTTGATGTCGTAAACTCGGACGATGCCCTGGATGTAAAAGGAGGAGAAACTGGCGTCGAAGCAGGCGTTGCTCATCGAGACGAAGAGACGGCTGCCGATCACCTTGAGGTCGGCGGCGAAGCTAGGGGAGAAGGGGCCGATGGCGGTGGAGTTTTCATCCCCCGGCGTGCCGTCGCAGTCTCCGGATCGGGAGTAATCCAGCGCTTGGGTGAGGTTGATCGGCGCGCTCAAGTTGGCCGTCCCAAAGACCACTCCGGTGGTCGGGTTGAAATAGACCACGCCGCTGCCTCCGAGCATGAAGGCTTGAGTGGGACTGATGATCAGGACGTGATTCGGAAAAGAGGCTTCGGGTGTGCCGCTCAAGTCGATGGTCTCGAATTGAGTCGACACCTTGAGGGGGTTGCTGTTCAGGTCGATGGGGACGATGCCGGCGGGATTGAAGCTGACCAGAAATCCGGTCGAGTCCATCCCTTCAACGTCCGGAATTTGAAAATCGGGGGGGAAGTCGCTGCCGATGTTGAAGGCCTGCAGGGCCACCGCCGCGGCGCCGAAGGATTCGGGCGTGGTCTGGTCGCCGGTGGAGGTGTTATTGTTTCCGTTGCCGGAATTGGTCTGCACATTGCTGGAACCACAGGCGACGAGGGTCGCGAAGGCGAAGAGGATGGTGATGGGGGAGGCGAGGCGTTTCATGGTTTTCTCCTTTAAGTTTTTGTCCCGAAGGACAGGTAGACGCTGGCCCTGGGCAGCGGGAATCCCACCGAGTCGAAAGTTTGGACGTTGCCGACGTTCTTGCCCTGCAAGGTGAGGAAGTAGCGGTCCTTCCACTTGAAGGTTCCGCCTTGCGAAAATAGCTCAGCTCGCCTTGCGCCCATCCTTTTTGGAAGACCGCGCCGACGTCGAAGTTGATGGCTTCTTCCTTGAGAAGGTTCGGGTTGCCGCGCAGGAAACCTTGGTCGGGAAAATAGAGCTCGTTGAAACTTGGGTAACGGAAGGAATTCTCGACATTGCTCTTGAGCGCCACCCAAGAGGCGGGCCGTCCGACGATGCCGAAGTGCAGCGCGACGTCGCCGCCGAAATCGTTGGCGTGCTCGTAGCGCACCGAAGGATTGAAGAAGAGGTTGCCGTCCAGCAGGTTGATCTCGTCCTGGAAGAAAAGCGCGTTGGTTCGCCGAGTGTGAGTCCCGGGAAGCGCGGTGCCCGGCAGGGGAGAGGCGCTGCTGAAGTGTTCGTAGCGGAAGTCGTAGAGCAGCGCGAAGTCGTGGGCATGGGCGCCGAAATCGCGGTGGTAGGTCCACTTGGGTTTTATCCCCGCTGCTTGGTTGAGATAGGTCACGTCGATGGGCCCGCCCAAGGCGGGCGTGGCGTCGGTGAAATGACTGCGTTCCATCCGGTAATTGGGAGCGACGCTGAAATCCAGTCCCTTGACGAAGACGTCTTCGCCCTTGAGCTGTACCCCGGCCGCGTCGCGGAACAGGACTTCATGGCCGTTCAAGGGATTGGCGGGGTAGAGTTGGGTGGTCTCGAACTCGGTGCCGGGCTCGTCGCGCGAGGTGGCGAAGAAGTCGTTCAGGAAATTCAGTCGCCATTTCTCGCTCAAATCCACTTGCATGCTCGAAAGGAATCCCTCGCTGAAGAAGGAATTGTGAAGGCGCGTGAATTCCTTGCCCCCGCCGATCTGTCCGCCACCCGCGAATTGGACTCCGGAAGACAGGAAGGGAAAGTCGCCGTCGCTGCTCAAGTGGGTATGGTCGAAGACCAAACCGATCTTTCCGAAGCGCTTGGAGAAACCCTCGTGAGTCTGGATGGTGAAGAAGCTGCCCTCGCTGTATTTCAGCTCGAGAGAGTATTTTTTCTGGGCGCGCTTGGTGACGATGTTGATGACGCCGCCGATGGCGTCACTGCCGAATTGACTGCTGGCGCCGCCGCGCAGGATCTCGACGCGCTCGATGGAACCCAGGGGCAGGGTGGAGAAGTCCACCGCGCCTCCCTGCGCCGTGTTGATCTTGATTCCGTCGATGAAGACCGAGACTTGCTCGGCGGTGGAACCGCGAATGCTCACGGTGGAGAGCTGGCCCAGTCCCCCGAAGCTTTGGACGTGGACGCCGACCTGTTGCGAGAGCAGCTCCGGCAGGGTGGTCAATTGGTTGCTGTACTCATCGGGGTGGATCACCGAGGCGAAGGCCGAGGGTTTTTCGGGGCTCTCGTTGTCGCCTTGGCCTTGGACGATGAGCTCGCCGATTTCGGTGCCGCCCGCCGCGAGGACGGGTTCGCACCGCGCGGAGGTAAGGCCGAACGAAAGGCAGAGCCCCAGCAGGAGCCATGTGAAAAAAAACGGTTTCAAGAAACCCTTCTCTCTTTCCGCGAAGAGAACGCCCCTAGGGGCACCGAGGTGAAAATCAGCTCATACTCGGGTTTCCTGACTTAGGAGGTCGGCTGCATCGCAACCCGGCTTCGCCTTGCCTTCCCGTCCCTCCGGAGAGGAGGAACAGTGACTTCAAGCGGCTTGGCCTTTAACTCCATCACAGTGGCGGGACCGTGCCTGAATGGGCTCCGACGAACATCGGAGCCGCACAGGGCTTCCCTTGGTATGAGCGGGTCCGGAAAGGACCCCAAAGCATCAGTGGTCCGGATAGTCGGGCGGCAGCGGCCCTGTCAAGGGGGTTTAAATTTGAGCGGAAAAGAGCCGGAGAGTCGCCGGGGCGAAGACGCTATTCCAAGGCGGAACGAATTTTGAGGCGCGGGCCATCAATATCTGTGGACAGAAGGGGGAGGCATTTTATAAACAAGCCCCGCTTCCATACCTACAATTTCAAAGGAGAATCAGCATGAGAAAGAGTTTCGGGGTCTTTGTGCTCGGTGCGTTTTCATTAGTCGGGGTTAAGGGCGCCAGCGCGGCTCCCAACGGATATGTCTCGACTCCTTTTGCCGACCAGGTGGTGGTGTTCGATACCGCGGACAATTCCATCGTGACGACCGTCGGCGTGGGCAAGTTTCCTCGCGGCCTCGCGGTGAGCCCGGATGGCAGCAAGGTTTACGTCGCCAACCAAGGGGACGACACGAATAGCATCGCGTCTTCCATTTCGGTGATCGACACCGCCAGCAATACCGCCGGAACGCCCATCGAAACTTCCTCGGATGGTTCGGCGCAAACCGAATTCGTGATTTTTTCCCCGGACGGAAGCAAAGCCTACGCCTCAAACGGAGGGACTGATGAAGTGGTCGTTATGGATACCGCCACAGATTCCATCATCGATAACATACCCACCGGTGCCCGTCCTCAAGGACTAGCCGTCAACCATGCCGGGACTCGCCTTTACGCCGCCAACCAGACGGACGGCACCGTCACGGTGATCGACACCAGCAACGATCAAGTCGTGACGACGGTGGTGGTTTCTCCCACTGCCGGTTGCAGCCAAGTGCTGGTGACCTTGGACGACAAAAAAATCTATGTTTCCAATGCATTTGACAATAGCGTCTCGGTGATCGATGCCTCCAATAATACGGTCAGCGGCTCGCCCATTCCTATGGATCCCGCGGGCGTTCCTTATGGACTGCTGCTCACGTCGGACGGATCCACGGTCGCGGTATTCGAGCATATCGGAAATGCGATCAAAATCATTGATGTGGCTACCGATCAAGTCGTCGACACCGTTCCCATCCCGGGCACCGACCCCTTTTTGGCCGTGTTCCACCCGACGAGCGGTCTGGCTTATTTTGCCGGGGGACATGTCAATACCATCAATCCGGTGGGCACTGTCCTGGTGGCGCC
>JAIOPF010000177.1 GCA_021414045.1 Deltaproteobacteria bacterium
CATCAATAATCAAGCGTACATATAACTATACGAAACCAATCGCATTTCCCATTCCAATTTCCGACTATTACCGAACATGACCGACCGTTACTTATTAAATGTCCCAAAATTGTCCCAAGATTTTTCAAGACCCCCTCCCCTCCAATTTTCAATCAATCCTTGCAAATAGTATCACATCTGATACTAAATCAAGATGGTCGCCAAAGAAAAGCTTTTGGGAAAACTTCAGAATCTGACGTTGAAAAAAGCCGAACTGGCGACACTACTGAACGGCCTAGGTTTCATCAGGAAGCCAGGAAAAGGTTCCCACGAGAAATGGGTGAAGAAGGGATTTCCCCCCGTCATTCTCGCCACGCATGACAAAGAAGTGAAGCCGTATCAGCTGCGCCAGGTAATCCAAGTCCTGAAGTTAGGAGGCATATTATGAAAAAAAAATACCATTACGTCGTCAACGTGATCTGGTCCGAAGAGGACAAAGCCTACGTCGCCCACGCTCCCGAACTTCCGGGCTGCGCAAGCCACGGAGCAACCTATGAATCGGCGATCAAAAACATCCAAGAGGCCATTGAAACATGGATTGAGGGAGCCAAGGAATCCGGCTTCAAAATCCCCGAACCCATCGCAACGAAAAAATATTCCGGTAAATTTATAGCCCGCGTGGATCCAAAAACTCATCGCGCGTTATCCATTAAAGCAGAGACCGCCGGAAAATCTTTGAACAGCTTGGTTAACGAAATCTTACAGAGAGAGATTGCTTAGCTGACGACTATTCCGAATGAATTCTGGTTTCGGAAATAAAAAACCCACTCACTAAAATCACTAGTGAATGGGTCCTATACTGTGGCCAGGGACGGAATCGAACCGCCGACACGAGGATTTTCAGTCCTCTGCTCTACCGACTGAGCTACCTGGCCAGCCAGGGGTAAACCCCTAAAAACAGGGCCGTAGATATAGAGTGTCGGGCTGGCTGTCAATCGAAAGGTATAACCCTGAATTCCCTCATTTTTTTGCGGCCGTTCTCAGGGCCGTGACCCTAGCCACGAGGGTCTGAGGCGGCGACTTCCCCACCCAACGATACAGGGCCACCCTGATTTCGGCCCAGATCCAGGCTCGATGGCGCCAAGCCTGCAATAACTCTCGGCCAGCACTGGCGAAGAATTTCTTCGGCCCCCACTTGGCCGCTTCCACCTTACCCCGCCTTGCCTCCGCCATCTGCACTGGATCCATGATCACCGTGTCGGCAAAGGGGAGCGGCTTTTCTTCGAGCATCGGTTCGGACTGATGGGCATCAATCTCCAACGTGGGATCCAAGGCGGCTTGCCTGCGGGCCGATGGCGTCATGGGCGGAATCACCACCGCTCGCGGATTTCCCTCTCCCGATTCGGGCGGCGAGGGCGTCCAGGCACGCATCGCAACGGCGTGCTCCTTACCCGAAACCGCCACCGGGACCGGGGACTCGGGCTTTCCCTCCGTGATTTTTTCCGTCGGGCCGGTGGTCATGAGAGGCGCCAACGAAGATTCCGGAACCACCGATTCCCTCGGAAAGGCCGGCGGATACCGCATGGTCGGCGCCTTGAACACCGAGTTGGCATAGTCTTCGGAAGGGTATCGCGTCGTCGCCCGAGGCTCGCCCGCCGTCGAATCTTCGACAGGAGCGGAAATTTCCGGAGCGGCCGAAGGGGGCGTGTCGGATTTTTTTGACACAATTTTCTGGTTCAGGATTCGACGCAGAAAATTCACCAAGCCCGGAGGCTCCATGGCGGTCACGTCACGAAACTGCGCACCGTCGAATCCCGCCATCCACGCCTGCGCCCCTTGAATCAAAAAGAACCTCGTCCCCACGCCCATCCCCCGAGGGCCCGCCCAATGCGGCAAGATCATGGCCCTAGGATCCATGAAATGGCTGATCACCGTCGCCGGAGGCAGCTGACGGTGAAGCTCCGCGCCGAAAACCGCCAAGGCATCCATCGGGGAACGGCCCCAAAATTGATTCTGAAAGAATTGCACCGAGGCCTTGGTCCGACGACTGCGGGGATCGTTGACATCGGAGTAGGCGTCGAGGCTCACCGGCAGCAACTGCCGCTTCCCGTCCTCGAATAGCAAAAACTCCTTGCCGTTTTCCTGGATCCTTTCCACGAAACCCGTCTTCTTCCGGCAGAGATTCTCGAACTGCAGCTCCAACCAATTGGTGGTGATCAGGTCCTGCAATCCGGACTCCTCTCGCTCGCTCCACTTGTTCAAAATCCGCCCCAGATCGGTGGAAAAATCCGCGGTATGGACGAAAACCTCCCCATTTCTCAGCGACGGCCAGAACGCGCGCAGCGGCGCCTGCCCAACCTTGTTGACCTCCTCGAAACTCAAGGTTTCGCGGCGGTAGACGATCCCGAAGTCGTTCAGCAACACCGTATCGACCGGAGTTTCCGGGATCCACCACAACTCGAGTCCTTCGGAGCTCTTGCCGGAGGCTTCCAAGTTTTTTCGCAGCTCGAGCAGCCAGTGCAAGGCGCTGTCGCCTCCCCAAGCCAAGGCGCCACGATCGAATCCGATAAGCTTACGTCCGGGCCCGCCCTCGCCTTTCGTGGCCATAAGCGAAACGCCCCGCCATTTCCCCGCCGTGTTCTCGGAGAAAGGATCTCCCATCGAAAGGGAGCCTCCAGCTTCCGAGGCGAAAGCGGCGCTCGCGAAGGCTGGTAACCCCGCTCCACCCACTCCGTGGAAATCCCCTCGCTCCACGGAACTCAAGCGTGATTCCAAGGATCTTTCCCAAAGCTTCCAGCGAAGACCACCCGCTCTCTCCGCAATGCCGCCAGCAACGCGCGCTTGAAGCAGAGTGGCCAAAGAATCCAACAAAGTCGCGGCGCCTCCCTGGCTGGGTTTCCATCCTTCGATCTGTTCGAAGCGATGGCCCAAAAAAATTCCGGCGAAAGCGGAAGCGCCGACGAAACTCGCCGCCGCGCGGGAACCCGGGCGCCAAACACGCGCCGCGACGGCGGCCCCGCCTCCCGCCAACAACTTCATCGGTCCTAGCATCAACGCGGCGGAGGCGAGGTCTATTCCCAAGCCCCGTCCATTCCACGCTCCCTTAGTTCCGAAAACTCCCGCCGCCGCGCGGGTCCCCAAGACGAAACTCGGAACTTCCAGACCGAATCCGAACAACCCCGCCAAAGCCCGCAACGCGGTCCCGTTTTTCGCCAATCCCAGTCCCGGAGTGGATGCCAGCCGACCCAAGGCCCAGGCGCGTCCCAACCGAAAGGCGAGGCCACCCGCGAGAAATCCAGCAAAGCTCGAAGGCTCCAAGGACTGGTCGACGAAACGATGCAACAACTCTTCGGCGTGGATGCCGAAGCCGCCATTTCCGAGCATGGCTTGGAGTTGGCTTCGCGCCTTGGCCGAATATTCGGAAGGATTGGGAAAATCCGACAAGGCGGCATAAACCGCCGCCGCAACCTCCGCTCTTCCCCTTTCCTTTTGCCGCTGAGCGAACTGAAGCAGTCCCGCATCGAACAGCGCCGGATCCCCCTCGGCTTCCAATGCCCTTAATTCAGCAAGCTCCGCCCTATTCGAGGACGAAGCGGCATCCTTGAGCTTAACTCGCAACCAAGTCTGGCGTTCTGGCGCGCCCTCAGCGATGAAATTTTGGACAAGTGAAATGGAATGCGCAGGCCCGGCCGTCTTCGGCCGACCCGAACCCGATATCGTGAACATGTGCCCCGCCCTCTAGAAAACCCGTGAACATGAGATGGCTTAAGGGAAGCTTTCGGAGCGGCGCGTAGAAGGTTGCTTGGAAAAAAATGGAGCTGAAATCAGGCGACTTTAGCGGGAAGTCGAATCCGCGCCCTGGCGGCCTACTTGAGATATCGATTCCGCCGCCTCTTGGGTGGCCTCAAAAATGCTGCCCGCCACCTGCTGGGTGGCCACGACGATGCGGTCTTTCGTGTTTTGCGCGGTCTGAGCCAAGGCATCGAGGGCGCGGCCCGGCAGGTCTTTCAGCATCCCGATATCGGTATGGCCATCCTTGATCAGATTCCGCTTCAGGGCAGCTTCAGGAGGCCGCTTCAAGTCGTGGGCCAAGCCCAAGAACTCGAAACCGCGCAGCACGTAATAAGTCACGTCGAGCTCCCACCAATAAAACCCTTGGTTCACCGAGGCCTGAAAATGGTGGTGATTATTGTGCCAACCCTCGCCCAAGGTCAGGATCGCCAAGAGCCAAGAATTGCGGGAGGTGTCGGTGGTCACGAAACGTCGGCGGCCGAAGACATGCGCCAGGGAATTGATGAAAAAAGTGCAATGCCATAGCAATACCGTGGAGAGGAAAAATCCTATCCAAAGCCCGCTCCAACCGGCGATCAGGAAAACCCCAATCGCGAGCATAGTCGGCGGCAAGGCCCAGTACCGATCGAGAAATCTCAATTCTGGGTATTTCGCGAAATCAGGAATCAAGTCATAGTTCGGCTTGTGGAATTTGGAGCACATGATCCAGCCGATATGGCTCCACCAAAAACCTTTTTTCGGAGAATGGATATCCTCTTGGAGATCCGAAAAACGGTGGTGGTGCCGATGATATCCCGACCACCATAAGACGCCCTTTTGCGAGGAAGTCATGGCACCGAAGGCCATGATGAACTGCATCGCCCGACCCAGCTTGTAGCTGCGATGCGCGAAGTAACGATGATAACCGGCGGTGATGAAGAACATCCGAACCACCAGAAGAACCCAGCAAATAATCACATCACGAAGATGGACGCCGGTCCAAATCGCCGCCAAGGGCAGCAAATGGGCCAGGAGCATGGGGGAGGATTTAAGCCACTGGACTCTTTCGTCCGCGGCGCGTGACATTAGTGTCTTCACCGAGCCTCTACTTTCCGCAACCGACGTCAGGATACCAGGATTGGCCTACGATTTCAGGGCCGGAAAGTAAAGGCGGAATTGACGCGGCGCTTCTTTCGAAGTCTTAGAAACCTTTAGAAACCAAAGAGTTGAAAAATTCCCGAACATTCTTCTTTAACATCGTTCAAAAACTGTTTCATGCCTTCGGCAATCGGATTTGAACCTGAAGTCGCCGCTCGGGGCGGCGTGGACCATGCCTTGGTCTTGAGACGATTGGTTTCAAAAATCTTCTGATTCCCGACGTGCACGGAGACCTTTCCACTGGAGGAAAACGGGAAGGCGACGCGAACCGTAACCATCGGTATCGACGAAGGTTCTCCTTCCGGAGCCGCGGTGGCGGGCTCTTCGAAGGGTATCGAGAGATTGGGCTTAGGGCCTTCGAGATTGAGACGAAGCTGGTATTGGGGGGGATTGCCGGAGACCGGCTTTTGCGGCGGGGTCATGATTCCTCCTAAGGAATTAGCCCGCCCCTTCGCGAGTTTAAAGATTATCGACCGAGGAGACTTTTAGTTGCGCTCAATCATGACGCATCGCAACGCGAGCCTTTTAGGCGGTCTGGCCCGTGCTGCGCGCCCGCCATTCGACGAGACCTTTCGCGATCAAGGTCAAAATAGCCAAAAACGCCAGCAGAGAGGCGACGGCGAAGGCCGGCACGGATTGGTTCTTACTGTATTCATTATATAGAATTTCAATTTGCAAAGGCATGGTGTTGGTCAGACCGGCAATATGGCCGGAGACGACAGAAACCGCGCCAAACTCCCCCATTGCGCGGGCATTGCAAAGGATGACGCCGTAAAGCAACCCCCACTTAATGTTTGGAAGCGTGATCTTGCAAAAGGTCCTAAACCCGCCAGCCCCCATAGTCATCGCCGCCTCTTCCTCTTCCTTGCCCTGGGCCTGCATGAGCGGGATCAGCTCCCGAGCCACGAAAGGAAAGGTCACGAAGAGAGTCGCGAGCACGATGGCGATAGGCGTGAAGATGATCTTGATGTCGTGATCCATCAACCAATTGCCCATCAGCCCTTGGGCCCCGAACAATAGCACGAAGATCATTCCGGAAATGACTGGAGAGACGCTGAAGGGAAGGTCGATCAAAGTGATGAGCAAATTCTTGCCGCGAAATTCGAATTTAGTGATGGCCCATGCGGCGGTCAATCCAAAGAAGATGTTCAAGGGAACGGTGATGCCCGCGGTGATCAAGGTCAAGCGGATGGCGGAAAGCGTGTCGGGCTCGGTGATGGACGCCCAATAGGGCGCGATACCCTTCTCAAACGCGCTGGCGAACACCAAGGCCAGGGGCACGAAAAGGAAAAGCGAGAGGAAAGCCAGGCCCACCAGAATCAACAGCCAACGGATAGCCCAAGGCTCGGTCGTCGCGCCGGTTTTTTCGGCGGTCGCGGGTCGTGTCAATGATCCAATCGAAGCACCCATGATAATTCCTAACGCGTCGCCATTCGGCGGTGCGTCCGCCAATTGATCAGGTTGATGAACAAAAGCACCAAGAAGGAAACCAAGAGCATCACGACCGCGATGGCCGTGGCCGAGGCGTATTCGAATTGGTCCAGCTTGCCCATGATGAGCAGGGGCATGATCTCGGTCTTGTATTGGATATTTCCCGAAATGAAGACGACCGAACCGTACTCGCCCAAAGCCCTAGCGAAAGCCAAGGCGAATCCGGTCCAGAGGGCCGGCTTGAGTTCGGGCAGGATCACGTTCCAGAATGTCTTCAGCCGCCCAGCCCCCAGGCAAGCCGAGGCCTCCTCGTTTTCGGGAGGCAACTCGGCCAAGATGGGTTGCACGGTGCGAACCACGAAAGGCAGCCCGATGAAGGTTAGAGCGACGACGACGCCGAGGGGGGTGTAGGCGACTTTGACTCCATGAGCCTCGAAGAATTTTCCGAACCAACCATTCGGGGAATAAAGCGCGGTCAAGGCGATGCCAGCCACGGCGGTGGGAAGCGCGAAGGGCAAGTCGACGAGTCCGTCGATCAGGCGCCGGAACGGAAAACGGTAACGCACGAGGATCCAGGCGATCAAGAGGCCGAAGACCGTATTCACCGATGCGGCGATGACAGAAGCGGCGAAACTCAGCTTGAAAGCCGCCACCACTCGCGCCGAACTAATGGTGTGATAGAACTCGTTCCAAGTCAGGGTCGCCGTTTTGATAAAAAGGGTCGACAGCGGAATCAGGACGATGATGCTGAGATAGAAGATCGTGAATCCCAGCGTAATCCCGAATCCGGGCAAGACCCGATGTCGTCGACCCAATGAACTCATGCCCGTCTTCTTCCATCCCTAGCGCCCTTCGTCCACTGAAAATAAAACCGGCGAAGGACGCGGAAATTTCCCTTAAAAATCAGTCGCCGTCGAGGCAATCGACGGCGACGGAAGATCTATATTGTTTGAATGGGGCCTAAACCCGCCAGCTCTAGGGTTGGTAGATCTGGTCGAAGGTTCCGCCGTCGGCGAAATGCGTCTTCTGGGCCTTTTGCCAGCCGCCGAACACCTGATCGACGGTGAACAGGTTCAACTTGGGGAATTGTGCCGCGTATTTCGCGGCCACGGTGGCATTGCGAGGACGGTAGAAGTTCTTCGCGATAATTTCCTGGCCCTCCGGGGTGTAGAGGTACTCGAGATAGGCTTGGGCCACCGCTCGGGTGCCGTGCTTGTCGACGACTTTATCGACAATGGAAACCGGAGGTTCCGCGAGGATGCTCACCGAGGGCGATACGATTTCGAACTTGTCGGGTCCGAACTCCTTCACCGCCAGCTTGGCCTCGTTTTCCCATCCGATCAGCACGTCGCCGATCCCGCGCTCGACAAAGGTGGTCGTCGCGCCGCGGGCACCGGTATCCAGCACGGGAATGTGTTTGAAGAGCTCCGCCACGAAGGCTTTCGCCTTCGCGTCATCCCCGCCGGGTTGCTTCAGGGCATAGCCCCAAGCGGCGAGGTAATTCCAACGAGCCCCTCCCGAGGTCTTGGGATTGGGGCTGACGGCGACCACGCCCGGCTTGATCAGGTCGTTCCAGTCCTTGATGCCCTTGGGATTCCCCTTGCGCACCAGGAAGACGATCGTCGAGGTGTAGGGCGAGCTATTGTCGGGCAGGCGTTTTTGCCAGTCGACGGGCAGCAGCTTCGCCTTTTCGGCGATGGCGTCGATGTCGTAGGCCAAGGCCAAGGTCACGACGTCGGCTTCCAAACCGTCGATCACGCCGCGGGCCTGCTTGCCCGAACCACCGTGCGATTGCTTGACGTCGACGACGTCGCCCTTTTTCGCCTGCCAATCCTTCGCGAAAGCCGCGTCGAACTCTTTATACAGCTCGCGGGTGGGATCGTAGGAGACGTTCAGCAGAGTGACGTTGGCATGGGCGTAACTCGATAGCCCCAATCCAACCAGCACCGCGGTCGAAAGTATTTTTTTGAATCGAGAGATATTTTTCATATGAATCGTACCTTATGAATGGAGTCCTTAAACTCGTCTAGAAATAAAGTTGGTAACGGTTGACGATGACGTATTCCGTCGGACGATTGCCGACCTTGGCACCGCCGTCGAAACGCGTCTGATTGAAGTCGACCATGAGCTTGACGTTTTGGTTAATATACCAGTTGAAGCCGGCCCCGAACTCCTTCGCCTTTTGGGCTGACTTGGTCGGATCCGCGAAAATCGGGAAGGCGTCTTTATCGACGCTCAATTCGCCGTAACGGGCCAAGACTTCGAAAGCGCCCGCCCCCCCATGTTTCCAACCAAGGGGCTTGCGCGGAAGGATTTGTCCATAGCCGTTATCCGCTCCAAAAATATAGGAAGCTTCAACTTGCCAGGCCTTGTTGGTGATTTGGGCGCTGTCGGGCCCCAATGTCACGCCTTGCGAGGACACGACGTAGTCCGAAAGGATGCCGAGTCCCTTGTAGTAATAATAGCCTTGGGGCGAGACGCGCCAGCGATCCCCATTCGCCACCGTGGTCCCGGCGGGAGTGCCGTCGTTGCGGAAGCTGAAGAAGGTGTTTTGGCCGGCGGTCTTATAAGATGCCAAGTTCGGGGTCTTCTCGTTTCCGCTTTGGTGGCCGTTCGTGCCGGCGACACCGAAGCCCAATTTCTGCAGGGGCTCGATGGAGGTCTTTTTGAAGGGCTGCGCGAAGACGCGGCCGACGAAGTCCTTGGCGTTATTGCTGTCGAGATCCGCGCTCTGATTGTCGGGCACACCATTGAAAACGCCGATCTGATAAGCGAAGACGCCATCCAACACTTCACCGTGCAGCATCACCCCAAGATCGCGATTGGGAACTAATTGGTTCGTCAAGCCGCGCTCGGTCCAATGGCTAAAGGCCTCGTTCTGGAGATTTTCAATTCCGAAAGGAGTCTTGTATTTACCGAATTGGGCCTTGAGCTGAGGAAAGATGACCGTATTGATATAGGCGTCCTGAAGGACGACTTGGTTGTTCCCGAAGTCGGGCATAATGCGAAACTCGAAGCGTTTGAAGAATTTACCTTCGATCCAAGGGCGAACACGCCTGGCCAAGAAGGTATTGTTCAAGGACAGGCCGCCGCGTTCGAAAAAGAAGCGTCCGTCCAGCTGCAGCAAGCCCTTG
This sequence comes from Deltaproteobacteria bacterium, assembly GCA_021414045.1. Taxonomy (GTDB): domain Bacteria; phylum UBA10199; class UBA10199; order DSSB01; family DSSB01; genus DSSB01. The sequence continues at coordinate 9,474 of JAIOPF010000177.1, forward strand.
AACCTGAGCTCGTTATTGCCGTCCGCCGAGCTGATGGAGATCCCGTCGGGACCCGCCTTGACGATGGGCCTTTCCTTGGCTTTCTCCTTTTCCTGCTCATCCTTCAGCTCGATGTTTCTTTCGAGGATTTTTTGCCTCTGCTCCAGTTCGTCGAGGCGCTGCTGGTATTCCAACGCCGTCGGGCCTTGCGTCGAGGCTTTGTGCGCGCGCGTTTTCGCGAGCGCGGGTTGAGTTAGCGCGAGGATGCCAAGGGCTATCCCCAGTGACGACCAAAAATGGCGAAAAGACGACTTCATTTTAAGATTCTCCAATTTTCCAATAAGCATTCCGGTGTCCCGGTGTGCTCTTATTTTTCATGTTTAAACGCCAGGCTCTCCGTTTTCGGATAAGCTCGCTGACCTAGTTGAACCGGACCCTTTCCTTGCGTTCGATTTGAACGACACGCCCATCGTGCACGACGATCTCGACCGATCCGAAGGACAGGTCTTGAAGCGCTCTCAGG
>JAIOPF010000174.1 GCA_021414045.1 Deltaproteobacteria bacterium
TCATTTGCGATTACACCCATGTCCGCGTCGACAACGTCGCGACCCCCTTCACCCGCAAGGCTTCGAAAGGAAGCGTGTTGAAGATTCCCATCGCCCACGGCTAGGGCAACTACTTCATCGATGCCGAAGGCCTGAAGCGTCTCGAAGGCGAGGGGCAAGTGGTGTTCCGCTACGTCGACGCGAAGGGCGAGGCCAGCGAGGCCGCCAATCCCAACGGATCCCTGCAAAATATCGCCGGCGTCTGCAATGCTTCCGGTAATGTCGTTGGCCTGATGCCGCATCCGGAAAGAGTCAGCGAAGCCTTGCTGGGATCCGAGGACGGAAAAAGAATTTTCGAAAGCCTGATCTGACCATGGAAAAATCACTGCTACAACAAGCCCGCGAATTCGGTCTCAGCGAAGAGGAATATGGGCGCGTCCTGAAGATCCTCGGCCGCGAGCCGAACCATCTCGAGCTCGGCATTTTTTCGGTCATGTGGTCCGAGCACTGCAGCTATAAGAGCTCGCGCATCCATCTCAAGACCTTGCCCACCGAAGGCCCCCAGGTGGTCCAAGGCCCGGGCGAGAACGCCGGCGTCGTCGACATCGGCGAGGGTTGGGGCGTGGCTTTCAAGATGGAATCCCACAATCACCCCAGCTACATCGAGCCCTACCAAGGCGCCGCGACCGGTGTGGGCGGGATCCTGCGCGACGTTTTCACCATGGGCGCCAGGCCCATCGCCAATCTCAACTCGCTGCGCTTCGGAGCCGGGGATCATCCCAAGACGCCCTTTTTGGTGAGCGGCGTCGTGGCCGGTATCGCTGGTTACGGCAATTGCATGGGCATTCCCACGGTCGGCGGGGAAGTCTTCTTCGACGCCTCCTTCAATGGAAATATCTTGGTCAATGCCATGACCGTTGGCTTGGTCCGCAATGATGGCATTTTTAAGGGATTGGCCGAAGGCGTCGGAAACCCGGTGATGTATGTTGGCAGCAAGACCGGGCGCGACGGCATTCACGGCGCGACCATGGCTTCGGGAGAATTTGACGAATCCAGCGAAGAGAAGCGTCCGACGGTGCAAGTCGGCGATCCCTTCACCGAAAAGCTTTTGCTCGAGGCCTGCCTCGAGGTGATGTCCAAGGACGTCCTGGTCGGCATCCAAGATATGGGAGCCGCGGGATTGACCAGCTCTTCCTTTGAGATGGCCTCCCGTTCCGGCAGTGGCATCGAGATGGATCTAGACAAGATCCCAGTGCGGGAAGAGGGGATGACCCCCTATGAAATGATGCTCAGCGAGTCTCAAGAGCGCATGCTGCTCGTGGCCAAGCGCGGCTGTGAGGACAAGGTCGTCGAGGTATTCAAGAAATGGGACCTGGACGCCGTCGTGGTGGGACGCGTCACCGACGACGGTTGGATGCGACTGAAGATGGACGGCAAGGTGGTGGGGGAACTGCCCATCGCCCCGCTCACCGATGCGGCCCCGCTCTACGACCGTCCCCAAAAGCCCGCCGACTTAAAGGCGCGTCAGGCCCTGGATTTCGATTCTCTCGTCTGGCCCAAAAAGTGCGGAGAGACCTTGCTCAGTTTGCTGGGTTCGCCCAATCTCTCCAGCCGTAAATGGGTCTATCGCCAATACGACCACATGGTTATGACCAACAGCGTGGTCCTGCCGGGCAGCGATGCTGCGGTTTTACGAGTTAAAGGGCTTAAGAAGGGAATCGCGGTAACTAGCGATTGCAACAGTAGATATTGCTATTTAGACCCTCGGCTCGGTGCGCGCCATGCCGTGGCCGAAGCGGCGCGCAATCTGGCCTGCAGTGGGGCCAAGCCCTTGGCCGCCACCGACTGCCTTAACTTCGGCAACCCGGAAAAGCCTGAAATTATGTGGGAGTTCGCCGAAGCCGTCAAAGGACTGGGCGAGGCCTGCCGCGCCCTGGGCACGCCCATCGTGAGCGGAAACGTCAGCCTCTATAATGATACCAATGGCGTCTCTATTTTTCCGACTCCGACCATCGGAATGGTAGGCCTGCTCGAGGACGTCACGAAGCATGTGACCTCTTGGTTCAAGGCGGCGGGAGACGCAGTTTTTGTCATTGGAGACCTTTCCGGCACCCTAGGCGCAAGCGAGTACTTAAGTTGGATCCACGGCAAGACAGCAGGGGCACCTCCGGCCCTGGACCTCGATCGCGAAAAGGTGATCCAAGACTTCCTGCTAAGATGCATCGATGCGGATCTGATTCGGTCGGCCCATGATATCTCGGATGGCGGTTTGGCGGTGGCCTTGGCTGAAAGCTGCCTCACAGATCCTGACAAGTCCGCTGGCGTCGAAATCTCTCTCGGGGAATCCAAAAGCGATCGCGAAACAGCCGAGCTGCTGTTTGGGGAAGGGGCTTCCCGCATCTTGGTTTCGGTAAGTCCCCAACAGGTTGGCACTTTCGAGCAACTCGCCGCGGCGGCGGCCATTCCGATCAGCCGTATCGGAAACGTCGTCCCGAGCGGCTTCAAGATAACTCCTTGGATCGATTTGCCTATGGACCGACTTCGTCGGGTCTGGGAGGATGGCTTTGAAAAGGTTTTGAACAAGGCTTAGGAACCACTATGTGCGGAATCGTTGGCGTTTATAATCATCCCGAGGCATCCCGAATCGCGTATCTGGGATTGTATGCCCTCCAGCATCGCGGCCAAGAGGCCGCGGGCATCGTTACGGCCGATGGTCATCGATTGCACGCCCACCGCCAGATGGGCCTGGTCGCGGACATTTTCAACCAGTCGCGATTGGATTCTCTGCCCGGAAATAATGCCATCGGCCATGTGCGCTACTCCACCTCCGGCGGATCCCAGCTCAAGAATACCCAGCCCCTGGTTTTCGACTATTCCCGCGGTGATATCGCCATCGCTCACAACGGCAATTTGGTCAACGCACAGGCTTTGAAGGGGGAATTCGAGGCCCACGGTTCCATTTTCCAGTCCACCACCGACACCGAAGTGATCATCCATTTGTTGGCCGCATTGCACGAGAAGGATTTGATCGAGCGGATCATCGGAGCTTTGAAACGGGTGGAAGGTTCCTATTCTCTGCTCATCCTGACGAAGAGCCGCATGATCGCGGCCCGCGATCCTTACGGTTGGCGACCTTTGGTCTTGGGCGATTTGAACGGCAGTCCCATCGTCGCTTCCGAGACCTGCGCCCTGGATTTGGTCGAGGCGAAGTTCGTTCGCGAGGTCGAGCCGGGCGAAGTGCTGGTCTTCGACAGCGAGGGCATGAAGTCCTTCAAGCCCTTCGCCGTTCCGAAGAAGAAGGCCATGTGCATTTTCGAGCATGTTTATTTCGCCAGGCCCGACAGCGATGTTTTTGGAAGGAATGTCTACGAGATCCGCAAAGGTTTCGGGAGGCAGTTGGCCAAGGAACATCCCGTCGAAGCCGACATGGTCGTGCCGGTTCCCGACTCCGGCGTGCCCGCCGCCTTGGGATACAGCGAAGAATCCGGGATTCCCTTCGAGCTGGGTTTGATTCGTAACCATTACGTCGGACGTACCTTCATCGAACCGACGGACCAAATTCGCCATTTTGGCGTGAAGGTGAAATTGAACGCCGTGCGCGGCTTGGTCGAGGGCAAGCGCATCGTCTTGGTCGACGATTCCATCGTGCGCGGGACGACTTCGCGCAAGATCGTCAAGATG
>JAIOPF010000175.1 GCA_021414045.1 Deltaproteobacteria bacterium
TCCTTCCTTCGTTTTCTTTATCCCCGTGTCCTTTTTGAACCCTCTCCCTTCGTCAAGGTCGGTCGACCCGAAGACTACATCGTCGGCGAAGTTTCCGAAAAATATAAAGAAAGCAACCGTCTCTGGATGATTCGTACCAACGACGGCATGTATTCGCTGCTCGCGATCTGCACTCACCTGGGTTGCACCCCGCGTTGGCTCGCGACCGAGCAAAAGTTTAAGTGCCCGTGCCATGGTTCCGGTTTCAAGATGAACGGAATCAATTTCGAAGGCCCTGCGCCTCGTCCCCTCGAACGCGTGAAGATCAACTTGGACGCCGACGGAATCATCGTCGTCGATAAGTCGAAGACTTTCCGCTACGAAAAGGGCGAGTGGGACAATCCCGACGCATTCCTGAAACTGGCCTAGGCACCTTTTTTCCAACCGCAGATTCCAGGACATCTATGAAAGATAAAATTCAAGACATCCAAGAAACGATCGTGAAGAGCCCGGTATGGAAATCGGTCTTCCGCCACGGTTACGCCGACACTCCGCGAAACCGCATTCTCATGATCGCCAGCAACGTTTTCCTCCATTTGCATCCTTCGAAGCTGCGGCGTCACGGCCTCACCTTGCGCTACACCTGGTGCGCCGGCGGACTGACCTTCTTTTTCTTCCTCGTGACCGTCGTCACGGGCGTCTTGTTGATGTTCTATTATCGACCGGTCGCCGAGTACGCCTATAACGACATGAAATACCTTCAGTTCGACATTCCCTTCGGCATGGTGACGCGCAACATGCACCGTTGGGCGGCCCATGCCATGGTCATCATGGTCATGCTGCATATGTTCCGCGTTTTCATGACGGGATCCTACAAGCCGCCCCGCGAGTTCAATTGGGTGGTCGGCGTTCTATTGCTCACCTTGACGCTCTTGCTCTCTTTCACCGGATATCTCCTGCCTTGGGATCAGCTCTCCATCTGGGCGGTCACCGTCGGAACCAACATGGCCCGATCGACGCCCCTCATGGGCAGCGAGGGTCCCTTGGCCGAACAGGTCTCGAAGTTGACCGGTTTAGTGACGCCGCGCTACGACGCGCGAAGCTTGTTGACCGCCGGAACGGTGGTCGCCGCGCCCACGCTGCTACGGTTTTACGTGTTGCATTGCATTTTCATTCCCATCGTCGCGGCCTTGCTGATGATCGTGCATTTCTGGCGGGTGCGCAAAGATGGAGGCATCTCCGGCCCCATGTAAGGACGGAATAAGGAATAGCCCATGGCAGAGATTAAAGACGCTTCGGAAATCCCCGAAGTCATCGATCCCAAAACCGACAAAGTTCACACCTGGCCCCATTTGGTGCGGGCGGAGTTCATTTGCGGCCTCTTGATTTTCATGGGCCTTTTCGTGTGGTCTTTGTTGTTGGACGCTCCGCTAGAAGAACCGGCGGATCCGACCAAGACGCCCAACCCATCGAAAGCTCCCTGGTACTTCTTGGGGTTGCAGGAAATCCTGGTTTATTTCGATCCTTGGATGGCCGGCGTAGTCTTGCCTTCCTTGATCATCGTCGGTTTGATGGTCATTCCTTATATTGACATCAATCCCAAGGGTAACGGGTACTACACCTGGAAGGAACGCAAGTTCGCCGTCGCTAGCTTCTGCTTCGGCTTCCTGATTCTTTGGGTATCCCTGATCATCGTCGGCGTTTTCTTGCGTGGACCCGGATGGAACTTCTTCGCGCCTTGGGCCGAATGGGATCCTCACAAAGTGGTCGCCCTGACCAACGTCGACCTGAACATTCTGGTCGCCAATTTGACGGGCTTGGACATTCTTCGCAATTCCGTGGCCGCCGCGATCTTCGGGACTATCCTGGTCGGGGCCTATTATTCCTTGATTCCCATTTACTGGATGGTCAAGGTCAAGACTTCGAAGACGCTCCAGGAATTAGGGATTGTTCGCTATGGAATCACCGCATTTCTCTTCCTGACGATGATGTCGCTGCCGATCAAGATGTTGCTGCGCTGGACTTTGAACATCAAGTACATCGTCAAATTTCCTTGGATTAATTTGAACATTTAGGAGCCGGTCATGGCGCTTGCGGGTCGCGAGAGATCTTTCAGTTTTGTTTGGTTTTTGCTGGCGGGGGTCCTGATGGTCCTTGTGGCGTGGTTCGTCTATGACGAAGCCATAGGCCGCCGTTCGTGGAAGATCTACGCTCAAGAATGGGCGGAGCTCGAAACGAAGCGCTTGCAGGAGGCCATTGCCAAAGAGTCGAAAAACGTCGATCCGAAAAAGCTGAAACAGATCGAGCTGGAACGTGAAAAAGCCCAGCAGGCCCTGGAAGGCCAAGAGTTCGCGGATCTCAGCAACGAACTCATCGCTCGACAGAACGCCCTCGATGTGGCCAACCAAAATCTGCAATTCGCCAAGGCGGACTTGGACGAAATCTTCTATATGTGGAAGCATTCCCAGCACGAGGGACATGACTTCTCCGAGCACAAAAAGCATTACGAAGAGGTCGAGGCGAAGATCAAGAAGTTGACGGAAGTCCAGACCCAGCGCGAAACCGAGCTATTCGCCGTCCAAGAAAAAATCAACATCCTGAAGAACAAGCTCAAGGATCTCGATGTCCAAAAAACCGGCCTGACCAAGAAGGTCGATGCCCTGCAAAAGCAATTGGATGCGGTGCAAGATCGCGGCGATCCCATCGATCAATATGTGCTGCCCGACTTGGGCAAGGCCGGGGCGGTAAGCTGGGGGACGGTCGATCGATGTACCAGCTGTCATATTCCCATTCTTAAGCCGGGATATGAGAAGCTGAAAGAACCCTTCAATACGCACCCGCATATCAACGAAATTTTCAATAAACACCCGGTCGAGGATTACGGCTGCGTGACCTGCCATGGCGGGCAAGGGCGGGCGACACAGATCAAGGGCAAGCCTCTGGAAGAGGGCGACTATGCCCACGGATTCGAGCACCACTGGAAAACCCCCTTGTTGCGCGGCGATTTCGTCCAGTCGAGCTGCAATAAGTGCCATGTCCAGCAGTTCAATCTCGATTTAGCACCGACCTACACTCTCGGAAAACATCTTTTCGTCAATTACGGTTGTATCAATTGCCACCTCGTCAAGGGGTTGGAATGGGCTCCTAAATCCGGTCCGGATTTGACAAAAATCAAAGACAAGGTTTACCCGGAATGGTTTTTAGCTTGGGTGAAAAAGCCGACCGACTATCTGCCGAAAACCAAGATGCCCCAAGTTCCATGGAAAAATGAAAAAGATCCCATCTTGGCGATGTCTTATATTCTTAGCAAAAGCGAACCCTTCAATTGGAAATACGGAAAGTTTCCAGGTGGCAGCGTAGAGAAGGGCAAAGAACTTTTTACCAGCGTCGGTTGTTTTGCATGTCACAACCTTGACGGAGAAGGCGGTGGATCCGGCCCAGCCCTTGACCGTATCGCCGAAAAAACAAGTTCTGATTGGATTTATAACTGGATCCAAGATCCTAAGAACTGGTCGGCGAGTCATCGCATGCCCAGCCTGCGCCTGACTCAGGATGAGGCTGCTGATATCACCGCCTATGTTGCTTCGCACGGCAAAAAGCCGGACGAGGACGCCGCGCTTCGTGCCGCATTGGCCGATCCCGAAAACGTTAAAGAGGGTTTCCGAGTCATCAACACTTACGGTTGCTACGCCTGTCATAATATTGCGGGCTTCGAAAAGGCTTCCAATCCTTCTGTCGAGTTGACTAATTTCTCTCGAAAGGACGTGAGTGAGTTGGCCTTTGGCGATGCCAAGATTCCCGAAACGTGGGAAGCCTGGACCGATGGAAAACTGAGAAATCCACAAATGTTTGTCGACGAACGCTCTAGCAGCTTCATGCCGAAGCCGAACATCGACGATGAGCAACGACATGCCTTGTTGGTTTTCCTCAAGGGACAAGCCCCGGAGGCGTTGCCGCAAAAATACATCGCCTTCGATCCTGAGATTGAAAATGGCCGCCATCTTGTTAATAAATACAACTGCAAGGCCTGTCACGTGATTGAAGGCGAGGGTCAAGATGTGGCCAAGTGGATCAAGGAACCCAACTTCCTCCCGCCTAACTTGGCTTCAACCGGAGCGCGTCTCCAGACGGATTGGATGCGTGGTTTCCTTCATAACCCAGGGGATTATCCGAAAGTTCGCAGTTGGTTGAACATCCGCATGCCAACTTTTCAAATGGATAATTCCGAAGTTGAAGCTTTGGTGAAGTACTTTAAGAAATATGACCATGCCGAAGGATTGTTGGAAGTCGTTGATGTCAAGGCGACTCCCGAGGAAGTGGCCGCCGCGCAAAAGTTGATGGGTCCCGAGAATTTCAACTGCTACAGCTGTCACATTTTCGAAGGGAAATTCCCCGAGGGCGGGCCTACCGTGTGGGCTCCTAACCTGGCTTATGCCCACGAGCGGATACGTCCTCAATGGCTAAATAAGTGGGTTCGAAATCCAGGCGACCTTGTCCCTGGAACTCGGATGCCGGGCTATTACCCTGAACCCAACAGCGGTCCGAAGGATGTCTTGGACGGCAACGACGAAAAGCAAATCGACGCCATCGTCCATTACATCATGTCGATAGGAAAGAAGGCCGGCGTCGTTCCTTCGGAAGAAGGCAAGCCTTCGGCCGAATCCAAGCCCGCCGATCAGGGAGAAAAGAAGCCGGAAGAGGCGGCGAAGACGCCGCAAGCCAAATTGTAATCGATGAATTTGATTGTGTTGACCCAATTTGAATCTGGAAAAGGAGATAGAACATGTTGAATAAAAAGCTTACCGCCTTCGCGAGCGTGCTCGCGCTGGCTTTCTCGATGAGTACCGGTTGCGGCAAGAAGCCCTCCGATACGACCACGGCCGCCGAACCCGCGGCTGGTGAAAAGACCGAAGCCGCGGCTCCCGCCGCTCCTGCGGCCGGAACCGGCAGCATCAAGGGCAAGGTCAGCTTCACGGGTACCGCTCCGGATATGCCTGAACTGAAGCGCGAAGCCGATCCCTTCTGCGCCAAGACCCCGATGAAGGACCAAGAAGTGGTGCTTAATTCCAACGGTACCCTCAAGAATGTCGCCGTCATCGTCCAAGGTGCCCCTGCCGCAGTTCCTGAAGCCGCGGTGGTGTCGGAGATCGATCAGAACAATTGCATGTATGCTCCTCGTGTCGTCACCGGCGCCTTTGGCCAGAACATCAAGATCGTGAACAGCGATCCGATTCTGCATAACGTTCATACCTATGCGGACACCAAGACCCTGTTCAACCGGGCCCAACCCAAGGGTTCCCCGGCCTTGGACAAGACCTTCAGCAAGGATGATGGAGCGGTCGTGAAGTTCAAGTGCGACGTCCATCCCTGGATGACCGGTTGGCTGGTGCTCAATGACAACGTCTTGAACGCGGTCACTGGCGACAATGGTGAATTCGAAATCAAGGGCGTCCCGGCGGGGACCTACAAGATCCAAGCCTGGAAAGAAAAGTACGGCCCCAAGACCATCGAAGTGAAGGTCGAGGCCGATAAGGCGGCGGAAGCCAACTTCACCTACGACGGCACTGAAAAGGCGGCTTTTGATTACAAAGAGATACACATCTCGATGAATCACGCTGGCAACTAAGCCGATTCGCTAGAAGAATCCTAAAGCCCCGTCGGTGATCCCGGC
>JAIOPF010000179.1 GCA_021414045.1 Deltaproteobacteria bacterium
TCGTCACCAGCGACAACCCCCGCACCGAGGACCCGCAGGGCATCATCGACGAAATCCTGCCCGGCATCGAGGAAGGCGGCATGAGCGTGGGACGCGACGCCTTCGTCGAGACCGACCGCAAGGCCGCCATCGAACGGGCCATCGCGATGGCGAAGCCCGGCGAGGTCGTCTTGATCGCGGGCAAAGGTCACGAGGATTACCAAATCTTGGGCACCGAAAAAATTCACTTCGACGACCGGGAAGTCGCGAGAGCGGCGTTAGGAAGCAACGGTTGATACACGAAACCCTACAATGGGCGGCCGAAGCGATGGGCGGAACCTTTCACGGAAGCCATTCCGGCGCGAAGTTCACGGGCGTCAGCACCGACACGCGGACGCTGAAACCGGGGGAGCTGTTCTTTTGCCTGGTGGGCGAGCGCGACGGCCACGACTTCGCCGCCAGGGCCGTCGACCAAGGCGCCGGCTGCATCGTCATCGACCGCTCCCATCAAGCCACCCAGGGGAGCCTGCCGGCCACCGCTCAAGTCTTGGTCGTCCCCGACACGCTCGAAGCGCTGGGCGATCTGGCCCATGCCTGGCGACGCCGATTTTCCATCCCCATCCTCGCCATCGCGGGCAGCAACGGAAAGACCACCACCAAAGAGCTGACCAAATGCGTTCTCGAAACCCGGTTTCGGGTCTTGGCCACCGAGGGAAACTTCAACAACCTGATCGGAGTCCCGAAAACCCTCTTTCGCCTCGACGAAACCCATGAGGTGGGCGTGATCGAGGTGGGCATGAACGACTTCGGAGAATTGGCCCGCTTGACCCGCATCACGCGGCCGGACGCCGGACTGATCACGAACATCGGCATGGAACACCTCGAAAAACTCGGTGACCTAGCCGGCGTGCAAAAGGCCGAGGGCGAACTGTTCGAGAACCTAGGCGCGGATTCCGTCGCCTTGGTCAATCATACCGACCCGCGTGTGGTCGCCATCCCCAGCGCGGCGCGCAGGATTCCCTACGGAAAAAGCGGCGACGCCGTGTGGGGCGAGGTCATCGCCAGCGATTGGAACGAAGATAGGCCCTTGCGCCTGCGCGTGCATGCGGGAGACGAATCCACCGAGTTGGCCCTGCATCTTCCCGGGCCCCACCATCTTTCGAACGTCCTCGCCGCCTTGGCGGTGGGGCATTGGCTCAAGGTTCCCTTGGCCGAGGCGAAGGCCGCGCTCGAAAAATTCCAGCCCGCCCCCTCGCGCGGCCAGGTCCTCGCCTTGAAATCGGGGCGACGATTGATCGACGACTGCTACAACGCCAATCCGAGCTCGACGACGGCGGCGCTTCACACGCTCGCGAAACTGAGCGAGAAATCCCAAAGCCTGGCCGTCTTGGGCGAAATGCTCGAACTGGGCGCGGCCACGGCCGAAGGCCACCGCATGGTCGGCGAAAGCGCGGGGAAGGAAAAAATCGACTGGCTGATGGCGGTGGGCCCCAACGCCTCGGAGATATTGAACGGCGCCCGCGGCGCTGGCATGGCCCCGGATCGCCTGCGCTCCTTCGCCACCACCGAGGAAGCGGTCGCTTCCCTTCCGGAACTCGGCGCGGAAATTCAATGGATTTTGGTGAAAGGTTCCCGCGGCATGCGCCTGGAAAAAATCGTCTCGTACCTGAAGGAACGTTACTAAACCATGCTCTATTATTTTCTATATCCCTTGAGGACGGAATTCATCGTCTTCAACCTCTTCAAGTACATCACCTTCCGCACTTTCGGCGCCCTGATGACCGCCATGGTCCTGTATCTCTTCCTAGGCAAGCGCTTCATCAATTACCTGCGCAAGAACCAGGTGGGGCAATTCATCCGAGACGAGGGGCCCAAGACGCATTTCAATAAAAAGGGAACGCCGACGATGGGCGGCCTGCTGATCTTGTTTTGCCTGGGGGTTTCGGTCCTGCTCTGGGGAAACCTCGAAAACGCCTATCTTTGGCTGGTGATGTTCGTCTGTTTTTCCTATGGCGGCATCGGCTTCTACGACGACTATAAAAAGCAGATCAAAAAGATCAACCTCGGGCTGCAGGCCAGGATCAAATTTCCCCTGCAACTCCTGATCGGCGCCGTCGCCGGAGTGACCCTGCTCAGTTACCTGGATTTTTCCACCCACCTCGTCTTTCCTTTTTTCAAGGATCTGCAACCCGATTTGGGATGGTGGTACGTCCCCTTGATTTGCCTGGTCGTCACGGGTGCCTCCAACGCGGTCAATCTGACCGACGGCCTCGACGGCTTGGTGGCCGTGCCTAACATCATGGCCTTCAGCACCTATGCCGTGCTGGTCTACGTCGCGGGTAACGCCAAGCTGGCCACCTATCTTCAGGTGATCTTCGTTCCCGGCGCCGGTGAATTGGCCATCTTCTGCGGCGCCCTGGTGGGCGGCATCATCGGTTTCCTCTGGTACAACTCCTATCCCGCCGAGATCTTCATGGGCGACACCGGATCGCTCGCCATCGGCGGGGCACTGGGAATGGTGGCCATCCTGGCGAAAGCGGAAATCCTGCTCATCCTGGTCGGCGGCATCTTCGTCCTCGAGACGGTGTCGGTCATGACGCAGGTCATCTCCTTCAAGCTCACGGGCAAAAGGATCTTCCGAATGGCGCCCATCCACCATCACTTCGAGCTGAAAGGCTGGCCGGAGCCGAAGGTCATCGTTCGTTTTTGGATCATCAGTTTCATTTTGTCGCTGTTGTCGCTGGCGACCTTGAAGATACGTTAAAGAGCCTATGCCCATCGCCGTCTTAGGATTAGGAAAAACCGGAATCTCGGTGGCCCGCCACTTCAGCGCCCAAGGCGAAACCGTCTGGGGCGTCGACGACAGCGCCTCGCTGGACCGCGAAAAAATCGGCGCCTAT
>JAIOPF010000180.1 GCA_021414045.1 Deltaproteobacteria bacterium
ACCTCGAAGAGGGCAAGGTGGTGATTTTCGGTGCCGGCACCGGCAATCCCTTTTTCACCACCGACACCGCGGCGGCGCTTCGCGCCGTCGAGATCGGCGCCGACGTGATCATGAAGGGCACCAAGGTCGACGGCGTCTACGACAGCGATCCAAAGCTGAACCCCCAGGCCAAGCGCTTCGACTCGCTTTCCTACCTCGACGTCCTGAACAAGAACCTCAAGGTGATGGATTCGACCGCTATCTCCCTGTGCATGGACAATAAAATGCCCATCGTGGTCTTCGATCTCTTCAAAAAAGGCAACATCCGCAAGGTTGTGCTGGGTGAGCACATCGGCACCACCGTGGTTTAGGAGCTATCTCATGTCGCATCCCGTGTTGAACAAAACCAAGGAAAAGATGGAAAAGTGCATCGGCGCGCTTCGAAACGAACTCTCCAAGGTCCGCACCGGCCGGGCCTCCGCCTCGATGCTCGACGACATCCGCATCGATTACTACGGCACGCCGACCCCGGTGAACCAGGTGGGGACCTTGAGCGTTCCCGAACCCCGCATGATCACGATCAACCCCTGGGACGCCAGCGTGATTCCACTGATCGAAAAAGCCATCATCAAGTCCGACCTTGGGCTGACTCCGGCCAACGACGGCAAGTTGATCCGCATTCCCATTCCCGCCTTGAACGAGGAACGCCGCAAGGAGATGGTCAAACTGACCCGCAAGTACGGCGAAGAATCCAAGGTCGCCATTCGGCACGTGCGCCGCGAGGCCTTGGACGAATTGAAGGCCCTCGAGAAGGAAAAGAAAATTTCCGAAGACGACGAGAAACACCTCGGCACCGAGGTCCAGAAGCTGACCGATGGCTACGTCAAGAAAGTCGACGAATCGCTCGAGCACAAAGAAAAAGAAGTGATGGAAGTCTGAGTGGATAAATCCAAGCTGCCACGGCACATTGCGATCATCATGGACGGCAACGGACGCTGGGCCCGCAACCGCCAATTGCCCCGGCTCGAGGGCCATCGCCGCGGCAGCGAAGTCGTCGAGGGCATCGCGGAAACCTGCCGCGATCTCGGCATCGAAAACCTCACTCTCTACGCCTTCAGCCAAGAAAATTGGAGCCGCCCCACGGATGAGGTCGCCGGCTTGATGGAGCTCCTCAAATACTTCCTCGTCGAGAAGCGTCCCAAGCTGATCAAGAACGAGATCCGCCTCCGCGTCATCGGACAGATCGACCGGCTTCCCGAATCCGTCCTTCGGGAACTCACCAAGACGATCTATGAGACACGGCATTGCGAAAAAATGACCTTGACCCTGGCGCTGAGCTACAGCTCGCGCAGCGAGCTCACCGAGGTGGTCAACCTCATGGTCCGCTCCGCCTTGGCCGAGGGGAATGCCTCCCGGGTCGTTCGCGAGGACGAACTCGACCGCATGCTTTATACCGAGGGATTGCCCGAGCCCGACCTGCTCATTCGCACCAGTGGAGAGCACCGGATCAGCAATTTCTTGCTTTGGCAAATGGCCTACACCGAGCTTTATTTCACCGAAACCTTATGGCCCGATTTCGGCCGAGCCGAGCTGGAGAAGGCGATCGAAGAATACCAGCGACGCGAGCGCCGTTTCGGCCTGACGACCGACCAGGTCCGCGCGATTTTGTAAAATGCTGACAAGAATTGCTCATCCTCTATCTTCCGGCTTTCCCGTTGAAGCTGGTGATCGCTGGCGTCGTGGCTTTAGCTCTACACGAATGCGCGCGCATGATCTTGCCGGCCCATCCCACCAGCTCTCAGGCCTTCACGGTGGTGTTGGGCTTGGCGCTCTCCTTGGCCGTCATGCTGGCGCCCCATGGTTTTACGACCCTGATCGTGGCCTTGCCCTTGGCTCTCATCGCCAGCTTCGTCTTCTACCTTTTCAAGCGCCACTCGATCGAAATCGTGCTCAATCAGGTTTCCTTGACCTTCTTGACCGTCGTTTACGTTGGCTTGATGTTGTCTTTCTTGGGCCTGATTCGAGACCTGCCTAACGGGTCTTCCTGGCTTTTCTTGGTATTGGCCACCACCTTTGGCGCGGATACGGGCGCCTACATCACCGGGAGGCTGTTCGGTCGCCATAAGTTGGCCCCCCATGTCTCTCCCGGAAAGACCATCGAAGGGCTTTTGGGAGGCGTCGCCATGAGCATTCTCTGGGCCTTGGGATGCAAGTACCTTATTTCGAATGAAATCCTGGTCAAGGACTGTGTGATCGTCGGCATTGGCGTCGGATTGATGGGCCCCTTGGGCGATCTCTCCGAGTCGATGATGAAGCGCAGCGTCGGAGTCAAGGACAGCGGGCATTTGATCCCCGGGCATGGCGGCCTGCTCGATCGCATCGATGCATTGCTTTTTACCTCCCCGATTGTCTATTACTATGCGGCCTATATTAGGCCATAAAGCGCTGGGTGATTTATGAAAAAAATATCCCTGCTCGGTTCCACCGGCTCGATCGGTACTTCCACCCTGGACATCGTGCGCCGCAATCCCGAAAGCTTGAAGGTCGTCGCGATGGCCTGCGGACGCAATATCGATCGCGCTTTGGAACAGGTGAAGGAATTTCGTCCGGAACTGGTCTCCGTGACCGATGAAGCCGATGCCGCCAAGCTGCGAGCGCGCCTGGACGGAACTTGCGAGGTCCTTTTCGGCGAAGCGGGGGCCGTGAAAGTGGCCGTGCATCCCGACGCGCGGACCGTCGTCTCGGCCATCGTCGGTGCCGCGGGCCTGCAGCCGACTTATGCGGCGATTCTGGCCAAGAAAGAGATCGCCCTCGCCAACAAAGAGACGATGGTGGTGGCGGGAGAATTCATGAACGCCGCCGCGCGTCAGCATGGCGTGCGAATCCTACCCGTCGACAGCGAGCATTCCGCGATCTTTCAGTGCCTCAACGGCGAAGACTCGAAGCGCGTGCGCCGCCTGATCTTGACGGCGAGCGGCGGGCCCTTCCTCAATAAACCGAAGGAAGAGTTCGCGACGATCACCGTCGAGCAAGCCTTGAAGCACCCGAATTGGTCCATGGGAGCCAAGATCACCATCGATTCGGCCACCCTGATGAACAAGGGTCTCGAATTGATCGAAGCCCGCTACTTGTTCGACATCGGGCCCGAACAGTTGGCGGTTTGCGTGCACCCGCAAAGCATCATCCACTCGATGGTGGAATTTCAAGACAGCTCGGTGATGGCCCAACTGGGCTTGCCCGACATGCGCGTGCCCATCGCTTACGCCCTGAGCTATCCCGACCGCATTCCCAATGATTTACCTTCGCTCGACCTGCCGCGTTTGGCCAATTTGACCTTTTTCGAGCCGGACGAGGAAAAATTCCGTTGCCTGAAACTCGCCAAAATGGCGATGAGCGAGGGTGGTACCATGCCAGCGGTGCTCAATGCGGCCAACGAGATCGCGGTGGCGCAGTTTTTGGAGAAGAAGATTTCCTTCCTGCAGATCGCGCAGGTCGTGGAGGAGACTTTGCAAGGCCATTCGCGGCAGACTCCGCGTTCACTCGAAGAGATCGTCGCCGTCGACCAATGGGCGCGCCGCCGGGCCTCGGAATTGGCCGCAGCTTGAACTAGGAATTTATGACCATTCTTTATTTCATCGTCGGACTAGGTTTACTCATTTTTATCCACGAACTCGGGCACTTCTTGGTGGCGAAGTTCAGCGGCATCCGAGTCGAGCGCTTTTCGCTGGGATTCGGACCCCATGTGGGTTTCCGGGTGGGCGAGACCGAATATTGCCTCTCCCTGCTGCCCTTGGGCGGCTACGTCAAGATGAGCGGTCAGGAAGATTTCGAGGAGGGGGACATCGTCCCGCTCGACGATCCGCGAGCCTTCAGCAGCAAGTCGCTCTGGACCCGCATCCGAGTGGTCTTGGCGGGACCCGCGATGAATTTGATGCTTCCCTTCGTCTTGATGCCCATCGTTTTCATGATCGGCAGGCAGGAGCCGAAATACCTCGCGCAAGCCCCCCAGGTGTTGGGCGTGCAGGCCGATTCCGCGGCGGCTAAGGCGGGAATCGCGAAGGACGACCTGATATTATCGGTCAACGGCAAGCCCGCCTCCAATTGGGAGCAGGTCCTGCGCGAGATGGCTAAGCCGGCGGGCTCCGAAATTCATCTGCAGCTGAAACGCGGCAATGAGACCCTCGAAAAGACCGCGGCCCTGCAGGCCCTCGAGGGTGGCATGGGCGGCTATCTAGGGATCGAGCCGGTCTTTTACGTCGACATCGAACCCTTCATCGGCGGCTTCACTCCCGATTCTCCGGCCCATGCGGCGGGCATGCAAGACGGCGACCGAGTGGTCGCCATCAATGGAGAAGCCATCGCCGATTGGAACGCCATGGCCGAGAAGGTCAACCAGTCGAAGGGGAAAGAGACAAAATTCACCGTCGAGCGCGCCGGACAAAAGATCGATCTCAAGATCCATCCGATCTTCAATCCCGCCTACAATAAATACGTGATCGGCGTCTCCAAGGCCTCCAACCCCGATAGTTACGAAAAGCGCACTTACAGCTTGGGGG
>JAIOPF010000181.1 GCA_021414045.1 Deltaproteobacteria bacterium
TCGGCGCCGCTAGTGTACCGGCGCCCGATCGCGAGGGCTTCCTTGGCCTCCTCGGCGATGCCGAGCACGTCGGCGTCGGTCTCCATCGGCAGCCCGACCATGTAATAAAATTTTATCAGGCGCCAGCCCTCGCGAAAGACATTGTCTACCGTGCGCATCAGGTCTTCGCGTTCGTTGCCCTTGTTGATGATGAGACGCATGCGGGGAGTGCCCGCCTCGGGGGCCATGGTGAAACCACTCTTGCGGACGCGCTTCACCTGCTGGATGACCTCGGGCGTGAGCGTCTCGGTGCGCGTCGCGGGCAACGAGATCGAGACCCGGTCTTTCTCGTAGGTATCGAACAATTCATTGAGCAGGGGATTCAAGCAATCGTAATCGCCCACCGAAAGCGAGAGCAGGGAAACCTCATCTTGCCCCGTATTTTTCAGCGATTGGGCAACGATGTCCTTCACCGTGTCCGGCGATCTCTGGCGCTCGGGACGGTAGATATAGCCCGCTTGGCAGAAGCGGCAGCCGCGGACGCAGCCGCGCTGCACTTCCACCCCGATTCGGTCGTGGATGACGTTGATATTGGGGACGATGGGCGCCCGCGGATAGGCGGCCTGGTCGAGGTTGGTGACCGTGGCCTTGATGACGCCGTTGTGCCCTTCGAGCAAGGGACGGATTTCCCGCACCGTGCCGTCTTCTTTGTAGTCGAAGGCGAAAAGCGAAGGCACGTAGACGCCATTCTCTTGCGTCATTTGTTTCAAGAGATCGGAACGCGTCTGGGAACTTTCTTTGTAAGCCAAAATTTGACGCGCCATGCTCAAAATCAATTCTTCGCCGTCCCCTACCACCACCGCGTCAAAAAAATCCGCCACCGGCTCGGGGTTGAAGGAACAGCTGCCGCCGCCGATCACGAGAGCGTCGCCCTTGACGCGGTCCTTTTGCCAAAGCGGAACACCGCCGGTCTTCAGGATGGTCACGATATTCGTGTAAACCAATTCGTAGGGCAGCGTGATGCCGATCATGTCGAAATCGTGGAGGGGGCGCTTCGATTCCAGCGAAAAAAGCGGCAAGGCGTGGCGCTCTAAGGCCGCTTCCATGTCGGGCCAAGGGGCGTAAACGCGTTCGGCCCAGATTTCGGGATCTCGATTGAGGACGTCGTAGAGGATCTTGAGTCCCACATGGCTCTCGCCCATCTCATAGACGTCGGGAAAGATCAGCGCGACGTGCAGGCGCACCTTGGCGGAGTCTTTTTTAACCGAGTTGACCTCGTTGCCAAGGTAGCGACCGGGCTTTTCGACCTCGCCCAAGAGGGCTTTCCATTTTTCAGGGCTTAAGCCCGAAGGAGACATAGGTTCGCTGTTATAGACGGAAGGGGCCTACGGCGTCAAATACGCAATATAAGAAAGGAATTTTGACTTGGTGCCTGTGGAAAACTTTAAAAATTCGGCTTACTTGGCGGGTAAAAGTTTGACGATCTTGGTCACCCTCTTCTCGTCGACCTTTTGCCCCAGACGCCGGGCATGATCCCGAACCAGGTCGAGGTGAAGATAGGTATTCACGGCATCTCCGGAGGCGGCAAAGCCCTCCGCGACCTTGAATTCCAGCTCGATGCCTTGGGTGAGGGCACTTTCGATCAATTTGGTCGCCGCAGCCTCGTCGAAAGACACCTGCCCCTGTTTCGCCAGATCTCTCGCCGCATTGAGCGGCACGATGGTATCGTCGACCTTGCCTAGGCCCGCGGAATAAGTGGCTTGGGCAAAACGCCAATCCACCGCCGCTTGATAAGCCTGTTTCAAGATAGAGGCGACGCTGGTCTCTTGGGCGGAGCTGAGGCTCGTCTTGGCCAACGCCGCGTTTTCCCTGGCCTGGGCAATGAAAGCGCGGATCTTGCTAAGATTTCCATTCTTCTTCACCTCGGCCACGGCGGAAGTAGCCTTGCCAAGCAGGAGATCCACGCTCAAGCGCAAGGCCCTCTGTTCGGCGGCCTCGGCTCGGGCCAGCTCCGCCTTGTCCAAGACCTCTTTGATGTCTCCGCGGGCATCTTTGGCCTTTTGCACTAAGTCGCGCACCGCATCGACGTCGCCCAAGTCCGCTTTGGCTTCCGCTTGGGTCAGGAGAAAGTCCGGAGCGTTGTGCAGGACCGTGCGTTCCATTGCGGCGATGCGGGCTTCTTGCTTGCACTTCAGCGGTTTCTTCGCCAAGACCGCGGCATCCCTCGCCTTGCTGATCCAGCCACGAGTCTGCGCCACGTCGCCCTGCAAGGCATAGGCGGCGGCCTCGGCCAGGTCTTTGTCGATGGAAAATTCGTAGGCCTGGCGCTCGAATTCGACAAGCTGCTTTTCTTGGTCGGCACTGATCGTGAGCTGGCCGCGCTGGGCGTACTCGCGGACCTTTAGGATGTTATCTTGAGTTTTTTGGACCTGGCCCTGTTGGGAAGCGATCTCGGCCCTTTCCCACATCAAGGGCATGGCATTCGCATAAGCCTTGGTCTCGAGTTGGGAGATCAAGTCTTGATGAAAGGCATATCCCTTCGCCTTGGCCTGATCGAAGGGGACCTGCAACCTCGAGAGGATCTCGCGACCCGCGCTAAACACGTCTTGCAAAGCCAAAACCTCTCCCGCATCGGCGAGCTTCTTGGCGCGGGTGACGAGGTCGCTCAACTCCTTTTCCAGGGAAGTCTTGAGGATGTCGGAAGCTTTGTCTTCTTTGAAAGTCAGCTTCGCTTCGGCCGCCGCCATGCGGGCCTTTTGCAATCGGTCTTGAGTCTGAAAGGTATCCCCTTGAGCGGCATAGCTCTTCGCCTGGGCCAGCATCTCCAGATAGCGGCTGGCGGGAGAGAGCCGAAGACCAACGAGAGTCTTGATGCCTAATTCTTTCAAGGCCTGCCGGGCCTCGGGTCCTGTAGGCTTCACCGCCTGCCCTTGCAAATCCACCACTTCATCTTGGGGCTTTTTCGAGCCTTGGATCGGGCTTTGGTAAACTTCGTCGCCGTTGTCGACGACCTTGATAGGTCCTAAAACAAAATCTCCCATCTCGGGCTCCTACTTTAAGGGACGGCCGACGTAGATCGGCGTCTTGATGACGGTGTTTCCCGAATAGCGGCCGGTCCAGCCTTGGCCGGTTCCTTCCCCCGTATCGGGATTGAGGGTGACGAGAATGGTCCCATAGCCGAAGCCGGTCCCGCCTTCCCGCGTGTCTTCGCCGTGCGGGTAGCCGGTCGCATCCGCCAAACGCAGCAGATATCCGCCGGAAACCGCTTCCGGTTTCGCGGCGAGAACGCCCATATGCCCCGTGGCGTCCGAGGGGTACCAATCGGGCGTCGGCCAGGCGATGATGTCGCCCGGCTCGGCATCGGCAATTTTTTTGACGCGGCGCCAGCCATTGCTTGGCTTGTCGTAGGGAACGGCCCTCAAGGCCTTCACGTATTCGGCAACTCGGGGCCGGTCGGATTTCAACTCGGCATAGGCATCGGGAGCGGCTCGCTGGAGGATCCAATTCACCATCCCGCTGCAGTCGAATTCGAACTGCCCCTTGTCGGGATTGACCACCGTGTTGTGATTGTAAACGGTGGTCTTGACGCGCTTGTCGATGAAACGAAGGGCATCCAGGACCCGGTCGACCGCGCTGAGCCCGGCGAAGGCGGGTTGCAGGACCGCTATCGTTTTAAGCAGGGATGCGGCCGTGCCGGCTTGGAAAAGGCGTAAGTTCCCAGGAGTGAAAAACAGGGAAGTCGTCGCCCGTGAGCTGGCCAAAGAAAAACGAGGCAAATTAGAAAGATTGAAATTCAGTGATTGAGAATGCGGTGTCACCCAAGAAGACGGCACCGGAATGCCGGATATCCACCGCGACGCGGAGATGTGCCCCATGAAAGCCCCCTTTCATCAACAATTTCCCCTTGAACGTCTTCTTGTCGGAGCTGGAGAAATAAAGTTGTTAGGAGAGCCTTACTTAGAGGTGGAGGGTCAATTCCGGCAGCGGCGCCCTTTCGACGATTTCAAAGGCGGCGGAATGCGGGGCAGTCAGCCTGCACAGCAATTGATCGCCCTTGCGACCCGTCTCGAAGACCTGAATTTGCAGTTCCGCGGACTCGGCGTGATAGCAATACAATTTGCTCCCGTCGGGATCGGTATAGGTGACGCCGACCATCGCTTCGGGACGATTCTGCAAGGAGACCTTGATCCGATAATGCCCGCGATGGGCGCTCAATTCCCAGCCCTGCAAACCGTAACGGCTCTTGTTGAACAGGAGCTGGGTGAAACGGTTGAAGCGCAATTGGCGGCCGTCGCCGAGCCGAAGGCAGATCGAGGTCAGGGGGCGCAGTAATTTTTTCCCCCACCTTACCTGCCCCGTCAGCGCTTCGAAGACCGCTTCCGGGTCCTCGCGAAAGGCGTTGCAATGCGCCCAGGCCCAGCGTTCGGCGTGCTGAGCACCCCACAGGTGGGCCTGACATCCCGGTGCGTCTTGAACGCGAAAACTCTCGCCATCGACGGCGATTTCGCCCTGCAGGCGCACCGACCAATTCGGCGAGAGGAATTTCGTCCTCGGAAAAGGCAGATGATACAAAGACAGGGGGTAAGGCCTTTGAGTCTCCTCGTTGGGCATGAACTGCAGGTCCCAGCGAAGTTCATGCCCGCCCGAGAAAATCTTGCCTCGCGCTCCGTTGTTGTAGACGGCGTTCTCCCCGACCTGAAAATAAAAGATGTCCCGGTCGATCAGGGCTTGGTCGGCCATCAAGGTTTCTTTCACCGCGATCTTGCGGGAGGGATGGGCACCATCGAAGGCCAAAGCCCACACGGAGGCCGAGGGCGGACCCAAATCGCGCCGCGGAGCCAGCAAGGTGTATCGAATCCAAAAGGCGCGCTCGGTTCCCGGTAGGGTGAAGCGCAGGTAATACACCTCGTAAAAGGGACGTCTCCGCCCGTCCCAATGCACCATATTGTCGAGCTCTTGTTGGTAGACCGCCATAAACTCTTCTCTCACAGTTCCGGGCGCCGCCCGCGGTCGGGCAGATAGATGCAAAAGCGCGCGCCCGAACGATATTCCGTATCCAGCCATGCGCGCCCGCCCAATTTTTCCGCCGTCTTTTTCACGATCGCCAATCCCATTCCCGATCCGGGAACGTCGCGATGGTGGCGGAAGAAGGGCTGAAAAATCCGCTCGCGCAACTCCTCGGGAACCCCGGGCCCCTCGTCCTCGACCCAAATCTGTATCGCCGCGTGCTCGCGGAAACATTCGACTCGCACGATCTTATCGGAAGGAGAAAATTTCACCGAATTCTGCAAGAGGTTGAGCAGGATTTGCTTGATGCCCTTGCTAGAGGAAAAGAGCTGGGGCCACGAAGCCGGCCAGTCGATGCGGATCTTCCGTTCGGTGCAGGGCCCCGCGAGCAAGCCTTCCACCTCTTGGGAGACCTTCGCTAGATCCACCGCCTCGGTATCGCCCGCCACCCACCCAACCTTGATGAACCGGATGAGATCGTCCAGCCACTCCAACATTTGTTCGGCGTTTTCCTCGACTCGCTTGAGAAAATTCCGGCGCTTTTCGCTTTCCTCCTCTTTCATTTCCCCGAGCAGGGCGGAGAAACCGCGGATCGATATCAAGGGGGCTTTCAGGTCGTGCGAGATGGCGCTGACCAAGAACTGGATTTCTTCGTTCAAGGCCGAAACTTCATTCGTCTTCTCTTCCAGCTCCCGAACGGTCTGGACGTAATACCTAAATAGCTGGAAGGCCATGGTGCAGACAAAAATCGCGAA
>JAIOPF010000182.1 GCA_021414045.1 Deltaproteobacteria bacterium
CTTCAGCTCCTTGAGATCGCGGGAAGGTCGCCCCATCCCGAGCGAGAAGGATTGGGGTTCCGAAAAAAAATTCTCTTGCCGCGCAATTTCTCGTCTGTTAACCCGATAATGCACTCCAAAGCTGCGCCTGTTGTTCTCGACGTCCCTCACTCCAAACGGCGAGATGGCCCAATCAAAATAAAATGTCGCGTTTTTCTGACGTGTTTTCCCGCGCTTAAGGCTCGGGAGAAGGGGGTTATGATGAAAAAGATCCATGTGTTGGCCTTGCTCGCCGCGGCGGGCTTCTCCGCTTGCGGAGGCGGGGGCAATGATAACAACGGCGCCGACGTGTTGGTGCTCCCTTTCTCCTCCCAATCCAATGCCATCGCGGTGACTCCGGACGAAACGCGAGCCATCGCCGTCAATGAGAACGCCGACAGCGTTTCCGTCTTCGACGTCACCGTCAACCCGCCGGTTTTGGTCAAGGAAGTTCCCGTGGGCGACGAGCCAGTCGCGGTGGCGGTGGCCCCCGACAGCCAGACGGCTTACGTGGTCAACCAAGCCGACGCGACGGTTTCCAGACTCGTGAATCTCAAAACCAATCCCTCGGTCGCGGATACCGGCGAGGTTGGATCCGAGCCCACGGGTATTGCGGTTTCTCCAACCGGAAAATCCCTGTACGTCGCCGAGCTTGCCCAAGGACGCGTCCTCAAGTTGGACGCCGATACCTTGAATGCTGAGGCCTCCGTGGAAACGCGGGCGCCTTTCGCCGTCGCGGTGACCAACGACTTGGACCAGGACGACAATGACGAGACCGTCGTGGTCACGCAGTTTTACGGTACGCCGCAAGGCACCGAGACCCAGGACGACAGCCGAAAAGGGGAGGTGCATCTCTTTCGTGCTGACAATATGGCGTCCAACGGCGACGTGGCCTTCGCGCCGCGAAATTCCGGCGTGACGCCGCAGGGCGCGGCCGCTCCGGCGACCGCTTCTCCAAACCAGCTTTATTCTCTGGCCGTAGTCGGCGATAAATTTTTCGTCCCGACGATTTCCGTCTCTCCGGCGGGTCCCGTTCAAGTGCGTGGCGGCAATTTGCATCCAATTTTGCTCGCGGGCAGCGTTTCGGGGAAGAACGAATTGGCGGCACTTAGCGTCAATCTCGAGAAGAAAATCCTGGATCTTTTGCCGACCGAAGACGGGAAGCGGAACTTTCTTTCCGACACGACCTCGGTGGCTTTCTCCGCCTCGGAATCCGATGCTAACGACATCGTGCTCTACACGCTTTCTCGCGGCGGTGACGCCGTGCAAAGGGTATTTGTCAATCTAGCGAGCAATCAAGTTTCCATCGATGATTTCGACGGCAACGGGAAACCCGACCAAATCGATCTCTTTCCGGGATGCCGCACGCCCGTGGGTATCGCGGTTTTGCAAAGCAGCCCCAAGGCCTTCGTGAATTGCCGCGGGACGCGCAAGCTGGTGAGTTTGGATCTCGGTCAGCAGGCCGTTTCCGCGACGGTCGCGACTTCCGCCGCTCCCGCCCAGGGCAGCGACTCCTTCGACGTCGAGCGGGGGCAATTGTTGTATTTCACCGCGAGGGGCCGATGGTCCTCGGAATCCCGTTCGGACTGCGCGGCTTGCCACGCGAACGGTACTCTTTCGGATAACGTGGTTTGGAGTTTCGCCTCCGGTCCGCGACGCACCATCCCCATGCACTGGACTTACCAGGACCGCGATGGAGACGGCGTGAAGGAGACACAGAAGATTCTTAACTGGACAGGTATCTTCGACGAGATCCGAGATTTCGAGGGGAACGTCGTCAACGTCTCCGGTGGCCGTGGCGTGCTGACGCCGGCAAAGAATAATGATGTCGCCAATAATTGCGCCTCTCTCGCCGATCAAGACCCGTCTCTGCTTGATGCGGACGGCAACGGAAATATCAATGCCGCCATCGATGGGCCTCTCTTGATCACGCAAAACGGTTTCAATGACATTGGATTAGCAGGAGCGGCGGTGCAATTGGAGGATGCCAATTCGGCGCGCCTTTGCGCTCCGGAAGACTGGGACCAAGTGGATGCCTTCGTGAAGACGATGCGCAGCCCTCGTGCGCCCAAAACTTTTGGGGATCAAGACCTCGAGGATTCCATCGCAAGAGGCCGCGCCCTGTTCACCGAAGCCGGCTGCTTCAAGTGCCATGGTGGCGCGGGTTGGACCTCTTCTCGGTTGTCTTACGGACAGAAACGCGCGAACACGAGCTTCTTCGCCGCCGCGGGTTTCGGCGCCGGTCAGAATGGGGCGCTCGTCGCGAACTTCGGCGTCGGTTCCCAGAACACCAAGAATATCCAAAACGAGGGCGGCACCATCGGTCCCCTGCAGTCGACCTGCGTGCTACGGCAGGTGGCGACCTTCGGCGACCCGCTGAACGCCGCCGTGGACGCCATCGAGATCAAGAATGGAGATGCCGCTCAAGTCGCTCAGGGGAACCTCAACGGGTACAACGTCCCCCCCTTGTTGGGCACCTCTCTCAATGCGCCTTTTCTGCACCACGGGCAAGCTAGGACTCTGCAGGACCTCTTGCAGGATCCCTCATGGGCGGACCACTTGAAGGTCGCCAATGCCGCCTTTTCCTTGGCGGCGGGTCAGGAGACCGAGGATTTGTCCAACTTCTTGCTCAGCATCGACGCGACGACTCCGGCCTTCGATCAAGCGGATGCGGTCGACGTGTGTCTCGATCTCCCTTGACGCGGGGATAAAGGCAATTCGTAAAACCGGAGTCCGCAAAGGCTCCGGTTTTCTTATTTTATCGGGTGAAAATCTTATCGATGGAGGTGGGCTAAGAGGCTTCGGCCTTCGCGGCCCCTTCTTTCGAAGCGACTTGATAGAAGGGCAGGATCCTTTCCCGCAAGAACTTCTCGATTCTCAGGTTGATCAACTCCGGCTGTTCGACGATGGCCGCGTGGGAGCCGTTCTTGATGATGATCAGCTCGGACTTTGGGATGACCCGGTGCATCTTCTTGGCCAGCCATACTGGCGTGAAGGTGTCGCCGTCGGCGCCGATGATCAAAGTCGGGACCTTGAGTTTTTTCAGCACGTCTTCGGCGGTATGGGCTTGGACGCTCCGACCTAGCTTGGCGAAAAATTTTGGTTCGAGGCTGAGGATATGGTCGACGTATTTCTTCGCGTCTTCTTTGTTCGCCATGCCGGTGTTGATCATCTTCATCAATCCGCCCAACTGGTACCAGAAGGGGTTCCGTATCATGAGTTGGCTTAGAAAATTGCTCTGCTTTGGGAACAGCAGGCTTAAGCCCGTGAAGACCTCGAAGAGATGCTTGGAGATCGGCGAATTATAAAAGTAATCCATCGGACGCCCGAAGGTTCCGAGGCATGAAACAATGCCGGCGACATGGCGCGCGTGGCGACGATAGAACTCGAGGACGACTTGGGTGCCCAAGCTATGGCCGACGAAAAGGGCCTTCTTGATCTTGAGCTCGTCGCAAACCGCTTTGCAATCCTCGACCAGGGCTTCGACGCTGACATTGTCGGGATTCTTTGGGGCGGCGGAGCGACCGTGCCCCCGGTAGTCCCAAGTGATCACCTGAAATTGGTGCTTGAAGGCATTTTCGAGGTACTTCCAAAAAAAAGTCGAGACGCCCATGCCATTGCAGAGGACGATGGGAAATCCGAAGCCCACGGATTTGAAATAGATCGAAGTGCCGTCGTGACTCTTGGTGTAACCCTCCCGCAAACGAATCAACTGGGCGAGTTTGCCAGAATTTTTCTGCGTGACGGCCTTGTGTTGGAGTTTGGGCTTGAACATAAAAGGCGGCGCAAATTATCAGGCTCTTTCTAGGAAGGCAATTCTAAAATGGCGTATTGACAGGATAATTTGAGTTCTATATAAGGACCGACCATGCAGAGCCTCTCTCTCCCTTCCCCTGGAAAAGTTAATCTTCGCCTGGATGTCGTCGGAAAACGGGCGGACGGCTATCACGAACTTCGCAGTCTCATGGAACGGGTCAGCATCGCTGACGAAATCGATATCAATATCATCGAAAAAGGCATTACCGTTACCTGCGACCATGAGGGGGTTCCCAACGACGAAAGCAATATCGCTTTCAAGGCCATCAAAGAGATTTTGGCCTATTCGAGCCGAAATGTCGGGGTCGAAGTTCACATTAAGAAGAATATCCCCGTCGCGGCTGGAATGGGAGGCGGATCCAGCAATGCGGCCACGGTGATCAAGGGCATCAATCACCTCCTCAAACTCAAGCTGACCAAAGATAAGTTGATGAAAATCGGCCTCAAGGTCGGCGCGGATGTACCGTTTTTCCTGTTCGAGGGACCGGCTTTGGCAGAAGGCATCGGCGAGCAGCTGAAAAAAGTGAAATCCATGCCCAAATTATTGTTTTTGTTGGTTAATCCTGGAATTCCCGTCCGCACGGATTGGGTTTATGGACGCTACCAACTCGAGGGCGCCAAGTATGGCGGGCAGTCCGAGGTCCCCAATCTGTACCGAACCAAGAAGGACGTGGCCAAGATCCTTCATAACGACCTCGAAAAGGTGACCATTAAAGAATTCCCGGTGATCGGCGAAATCAAAGAGGAAATGCTGCGGCTCGGTGCCTTGGCCAGTATGATGACCGGCAGTGGTCCCACGGTTTTTGGTATTTTTGCGGATAAGGTCAAACTGGGTAAGGCCTTCGAACGTATGGAGAAAAAGGCCAGTAGAGATTGGAAAATCTTTATGGCCGAAAATCTCGACGCGGCCTAAGGCTGGCCGCAGCTAGTGTTGCGGGCAACTTCTTCGTGTATATTCATCATTAGGCAAGCTGGC
>JAIOPF010000183.1 GCA_021414045.1 Deltaproteobacteria bacterium
TCCCTTGCTCGAACGCTACAGCCGCCCCGCCATGGTTGCCCTCTGGGAGCCCCAGGCGAAATTCCAGCGCTGGCTCGATATCGAAGTCGCCGCCTGCGAAGCTTGGGCGAAACTAAAAAAAATCCCCTCCAAAGACCTGCAGAGTATTCAAAAAAAAGCCCGTTTCGACATCGCCCGCATCAACGAGATCGAAGCCATCACCAAGCAAGACGTCATCGCCTTCGTCAGCTGCGTCGCGGAGTTCGTTGGCCCTTCGGGCCGTTTCCTGCACATGGGACTGACCAGTTCCGACGTGCTCGACACCTGTTTGGCCCTGCAGCTGCGCGATGCCGGGAAGATCCTGCTCGAAGACATCGACGCCTTGCTCAAGGTCCTCAAAAAGAAGGCGCACCTGTACCGCGACACCGTCCAAGTGGGGCGTTCCCACGGCATTCATGCCGAGCCCATCACCTTCGGGCTCAAGATCGCCATTTGGTACGATGAGATGAAGCGCAACCGCGAGCGCTTGGCCCTAGCCATTGAGCAGATTTCCTTCGGCAAGTGTTCCGGCGCCGTCGGGACCTTCGCCCATGCGCCGCCCAGCCTCGAAAAGTTCGTCATGAAGAAGGTGGGCCTTAAGCCGGCTCCGGCCTCTTCGCAGATCGTGCAGCGCGACCGGCACGCCTTTTACTTCACCACCCTGGCCGTCATCGCCGGGACCGTCGACAAGATCGCCGTCGAAATTCGCCACCTGCAGCGCACCGAGGTCCTCGAGGCCGAAGAGTATTTTTCTCCCGGACAAAAGGGATCTTCGGCGATGCCCCACAAGCGCAATCCCATTCTCTCGGAGAATCTTTCCGGTCTGGCCCGCTTGATCCGTGGTTACGCCGTGTCGGCCCTCGAGAACCAAGCGCTCTGGCACGAGCGAGACATCAGTCATTCCAGCGTCGAGCGGGTGATAGGGCCTGACGCGACCGTGACCCTCGACTTCATGTTGGGTCGCCTGACGCATTTGCTGGAAAACCTGATCGTCTACCCCGGGCGTATGAAGGAAAATCTCGAAAAATTGGGCGGCCTTGTGCACAGCCAGCAAGTTTTGCTAGCCCTGGTCGAGGGCGGGATGAAGCGCGAGGATGCCTATGCCATCGTCCAAAGGTTGGCGATGCGGGTCTGGGAGACGCGCGAGAATTATGCCGACCTGCTCAAGGCCGACGAGAAGGTGAAGGAACATTTAAGTCCCAAGGATGTCGACCGCATTTTCGACCTCAAGCACCACACCAAGCATGTCGGTGAAATCTTCAAGCGGGTATTTGGAAGGTAAGGGCCTATGAAAGCAAAGGTAACCGTAAAATTAAAGAACGGGGTCCTCGATCCCCAAGGCAAGGCGATACTCAACTCCGCCCACGCCTTGGGATTCGAAGAAGTGCGGGACGTTCGCGTCGGCAAATCTTTCGAGATCGACTTGGGTTCCTCGGATCCCAAGAAGGCGAAGGAGCGCTTAGCCCAGTTGGCGGACAAACTCTTGGCCAACACCGTCATCGAAAACTTCGAAGTGGAGATTCTTTAATCGATGAAAGTCGGCGTCGTCGTATTTCCGGGCAGCAACTGCGATCACGATCTCTTCCACGTGGTGGGGAAGGTCGTGGGTTTCGAGGCGGTTTACCTTTGGCACAAGGATTCCGATTTGAAGGGCTGCGACGCTGTTCTGATCCCCGGCGGTTTTTCCTATGGGGACTATCTGCGCTGCGGAGCCATCGCTAAGTTTTCGCCCATCATGCAAGAGGTTCAGCGTTTCGCCAAAGAAGGCCGTCCCGTCCTGGGTATTTGCAATGGGTTCCAGATTTTGACCGAAGCCGGCCTATTGCCCGGCGCACTGATCCGCAATCGC
>JAIOPF010000019.1 GCA_021414045.1 Deltaproteobacteria bacterium
GCCAAGTCGGAGAAATTCGCCCTTAGCGACGGAGCGGCGAAATGGGAAATGGCGGACACGCTGATGGCGGAATTGTTGCATGACGGCTGCAAAGGGCAATATTTTATGTGGGTGAAAAGACAGAAAATCGAGGTAAGGGACGAGGCCTTCGACGATTATCGCCAGATTTATGGATCAAAATTCGAGGTGCAGCGGGAGGATTTTTCCCGCCTGATGGATGCCTCGGGAGTCCCCCGATAGGCTCAACCCGTGGAGCCAGCCACGGCCTGCTCACTGCGCTGCCGCAGAATTCCCAAGATGTAATTTTGAATATCCCGCATGACGAAGTCGGTCCACAGGCTCGAATAAAAATTAAAGGGCGTGGTGAGCCGATAGTAGCTCGTGAGGTGCAGTCGCACGTGATCCGGGCCCAAGGTCTCGATTTCGTATTGCCCCTTGAGGACATCGAAGAAGGGACCTCCGACGGTCACGTGCTCGTCTAGCGTGGTCTGAGGGATGGAATCCGGATCGGCGGCGATGTTGAAGCTGAGGCTTTTTTCCGGTTCCCAGTGATCGATGGTCTCCAGAAAGAGGACGTTTCCCTCGAAACTCGCCTTGCGAATGCCGCCGATTCCCGGGTGCGACAAGGTCGCTTCCACCGGGCGCGGGAAGCCGATGGCGTGCACCCAGCTGAAA
This sequence comes from Deltaproteobacteria bacterium, assembly GCA_021414045.1. Lineage (GTDB taxonomy): Bacteria > UBA10199 > UBA10199 > DSSB01 > DSSB01 > DSSB01. Next base: position 676 of record JAIOPF010000019.1, read on the forward strand.
TGCTGTTCCTCGGGCCGGAAGCGACGGACCTCGATGATCTCGGGCCACACGCGCGAAGCGGGAGAATGGATATCGATCTCGGTCTTGACGCTTCGATAATCGGAGGGAGCGGCGAAACGGTTTTCCACCGGAGCGGTGACGAAGGGCAGCAATACCAGAGCCGCGATGGCGAAGCCGTTGAGGCTGTTTCCCCGTATATCGTTGACGAGGCCATAGAACACTCCGCCCAGACTCGCCATGATGAGGAAGCTGGGGAGGATCATGAGCACGCAGATCGCTCCTTCCCAGGCGAAGATCAGGGCCAGCGCGACCAGCAGACCGATGGGTGCCCAAGGCATGAAGATCCGGAACCACCAGGACCGCCGCTTGCGCCATTCGCCGACGAAGACGGTGATGCAGCCGAGCACCAGGGGAACTAGGAAGATGTAGGCGAAGGTCATGACTCCGAAGACGGCCTTAAAGGCGGGATAGCGGAAGGCGAAAAAGGCGGCGATGCCGTAGATCAGGGCGAGGAAGATGGCCATCCAGATCGAGAACAGCCATTGCAGAAGATTTTTGATCATGCCCGGGGCTCTCTTGTTTAGACGCCTTGAATCGGAAACTGTTGGCCGGCGAGTCGCAAAAAATAACGATGCGCGGTGGCATCGTAATCGATGAGATGGGCCAACTCAAGATATGGTTTGCGGTTGAACCTCGCCTCGACCGCTTGCACGACGTAAATCGCGTCATCCGGCTCGAAATAACACTCTTCGCCTTGGCAGAGGGCGAAGTAACGTCCGTCCGGGAGCCGTTCCATCCGTCGCAGGAAGAATTTGAGGATTTGGGGGTCGTCGAAAACGCTGCCATCGTGCCAGAGATTTCCATCGGTATCGACTCGATACCGCCAAACCCTCGCTTGTTCCGGGCCTCGTTTCATGATGGACTATTTTCGCCCAAGAGGGCTGCGAGATCCAGATGAAAGAAAACGAGCTTAAATTCGGCGAGGACTATTATTTCAATAAAGACGGCTTCATGGTTTTCACCGCCGCCTATCACCTAAAGCGGGGCTATTGCTGCCAAAGCGGCTGCCGCCATTGCCCCTATGGTTTCACCGGAGCTTCGGCGGCGAAGGCCAAAGCCCCCGATCCTGACGACGAGCCCTAAATCCGGTCTATTTTGCCTGGTTCGCTTCTTGGGCTTTTTGCAGGGCGTCCTTGACCTGAACCTTGACGCTATCTCCTTCCATATTCTTCTTTTCGACCAAGGAGATGACGCAGGTGGTTTCGGGAGTTTCCTTGAGGACCATCTTGTTGTCGGCCCCGGAGTCTAGCTTGGCCGAGTTGCACTCGAGGATCAGGGCGTTGCCGGCGGCGTCCTGCATCTGTAGGCCGCGAAAATTCCTCTCATAAGGCTTTTTGAGTTCGGGCTGCATTCCGGTGATGACGCTGTAGGCGGGAGGGAGGATTTTCTTGATCTCTTGGGCGTATTGACCGGTCAAGGTGAAGGAGGAGCCGGGCTTGTCGAATTTAGCGCCGAAGGGCTGGACGGCGTAAAACCCTCCGTCGTTGGCGCTCGCCAGGCCGGAGCCGCCCATGAAGACCAGCATGGAAAAAAGAATTCGCGGGGGAGTTTTCATGGATTTTCCTTTATCGTTTTTTTGCCTTGGATAATTCGGGATGCCGAAAGCACTTTACTAAATGATCGTTGACCATCCCCACCGCCTGCATGTGGGCGTAGAGGATCGTCGAACCGACGAACTTGAAGCCTCGCTGCTTGAGGTCCTTGCTGAAGGCGTCCGATATCGCGGTGCGGGCCGGAACCTGCTTGAGTTCGCGGTGACGATTGACGATGGGGCGGCCGTCGACGAAACGCCAGCTATAATCCGAAAAGCTCCCGAACTCTTCCCGCACTTGCAGGAAAGCTTGCGCATTGCCGATCGCGGAGGCGATTTTCAGGCGGTTACGGATGATGCCGGCGTTTAGCAGAAGGCTGTCGGTTTCGCGCTTTCCGAAACGCGCCACCCGCTCCGGATCGAAGCCGGCGAAGGCTTTGCGGTAATTCTCCCGTTTCCTCAAGACCGTGATCCAACTAAGCCCCGCTTGAGCGCCTTCCAGGATCAGGAACTCGAAGAGTTTGCGGTCGTCGAATACCGGAACGCCCCATTCTTCGTCGTGATACTGGATGTAGAGCGGATCCAGCCCGGCCCAGGCGCAACGGAGGAGGGTTGGTTTCGCCGCTTTCGGTGTCATTCCGCATCCTTAAAAATAAAAATGGTGTCTCGCCATCCAATAGCTCAAGCGAGGTCCTAATTCCCAGCTCAAGAAATTCGCTGTCGCCGAGCCTAGCAGCGCCATTCCAAAACTTTTGCGCATAAAATGGAAGTAAATAAGGGCCTCGACCAAGACGACCGCCAATTCCCCCCAGAGAAGGAGAGGGAGCAGGCGAGCTCCGGGAATGTAGAGCAGCCCGAAGATTAGCAGCGGATGCGTGAAGGCGTTGGCGAAAAGGCTGACGCCCAGCAAGCGTGTCCTGGAGGTCCCCCAAAAAAATAACCCGAGGAAGGCGAATTCGATACCGTAGCTTTGCAGGAAAAGTTGAAGGTAGCTCATGATTTTTTGAGGAAATAGAGCATCAAGAGACTGTGAAAGGGCAAAAAGACCGCCAACCACGGCTGTTGCTTTAACCCCGGCCTTTGGATCGTCGCTTGGTCGAAAACGGCCAGGGTTTCCACGTCGTGGCGCCGATAGGCTTGGATCAAGTGTCTTGGAGCGAAATACGCCGCTTGTTCCGCGCTTGCGGGCAGGGCGGTACGAAAATGCGAGAGCCAGGAGAGCATCCCCAGCGAGATCAAGGTGAGTAAGATCTTTTTTCCCATTCCATGCCTTCCATGTTAAATTCGCCGCAGCCTAAACCAAATCGCGACCCTCGCCGATGCTTTTGTGGAGGATAAATGAACCCACCCAATTTCGAAGCTCCCATCGATCCTTTGGCGCCGGCGCCCTCCGGCACTTCGGGACGGTCCGTGAAACCCTGGATTTTCCTTGGATGCGGCTGCATGACCCTCTTGCTGCTTGCCGTCGGCTGCATCGTCGGTTTTATTTTTTATAAGATCAAGGATTCGGAAGCGGGCCGCCTCACCGTTCGTTCCGTGCAGGAAAGCCCCGCGGCTCGCGAGGCCTTGGGAGAAATTCAAGATACGGGTTGGCCCATGGGCAGTATTTCGGTGGAAGGCGGGGGATCGGGGAAGGCGACCATGTCCGTATCGGTGAAGGGTAGCAAGGCCAAGGGGAAATATTTTGCCACGCTCCAGAGCGTCAACGGCCAATGGGCCGTGACCTCGGGAAGATTGCAAATAGACAACGGGCCTTCCATCGATTTGGGCGGCGGATCCGCCGGCCCGGGCCCAGCGCGGGATTCCCCAAGCCTGCCGCCGTCGGACACCGCGGCTAGCGGCGGGCGCCAGCTGCGCGCCGATCGCGCGGCCGCGACGGTATGGCGGCACGTGGAATGGCCGGGACAGACGATTAGCTTCGACGTTCCCGCCAACTGGATGCAGCTCAACTTGAACAAACGGGAAGTCGAATTCCGGCCGGAAGACCGCAAGGCCTACTTCATCGGAAACCTCACTTATTTCGACCAGAAAATTCCCTTTACTTCCCTCATGCAATCGATGGCGGACAAGGCTTCGGCGGAATTGAAGCGAGAAGAAATTTTCGGCTATGCCCTGAGAAACTTCGGTCGGGCCCAGGGCATCGCCCAAATCAGCGCCCGTAGCGACGGACAGACGACGGCCACCTGGACCGGGTATTTCGACACGGAGGAATTCGGGACCGTGTCGGTGACCTTCCTGTTGGGTGCGCCGACGCCGGAAGATTTCAACAAGGCGGAGGGCGCCTTGGGCGCGATCTTGGATTCCGTCCAATTCAAGTGATCGAGTCGGTGAAGGCCTCGACGATACGGCTTTCGATATGGACTTCGGAGCGCAGGGTCAGGGAGACCGGGCAGCGGTCGGCGATTTGCAGCAGGCGCTGGCGCTGTTCCTCGCTTAAGGGGCCTTCCAGCTTGATTTCCCTTTCGATGCGGTCGATCTTTCCGCCCTTTGTTTCGCAGGTTTTGCAATCCTGCGCGTGAATCTTTTGGTGCCGCAACCGGACTTGAATCCCTTTGAGCGGATAAGCTTTGCGATCCGCATACAGTCGCAAGGTGATCGAGGTGCAAGCCCCGAGCGAGGCGATGAGCAGGTCATAGGGATTGGCACCGGTATCCGTGCCCCCCAAATCCAGGGGCTCGTCGGCCAGCAGGTGATGGCCTCCCGCCGTAATCTGCTGGTTGAGCCCGCGAGGGCCGCCTTGAACGAGGACTTCTCTCAAATCACTCATGATTTTCCCCTCCTTGATTTTAGGGTGGGCGGCCTCACTTAAGAAAGAGCGACCCGACCTTTCCGACGCCCAGGATTTCAGGTAATTTGTCAGCTAGGATAGTCTATGAACGACACCGTTCCAACCAAGTATTGGCATGCCCTCGAGGATGGGCGCATCCAGTGCGACACTTGCCCGCGATTTTGTCGGCTTCACGAGGGCCAGCGCGGCCTTTGCTTCGTGCGCATGCGCCAAAACGACCAAGTCGTCATGACGACTTACGGGCGATCGAGCGGATACTGCATCGATCCCATCGAAAAAAAGCCGCTCAACCATTTTTTACCCGGGACCCCGGTATTGAGTTTCGGCACCGCGGGATGCAACCTCGGATGCCGATTTTGCCAGAACTGGGACATCAGCAAATCCCGCGAAATCGACACCCTCTCCGACGAAGCCTCTCCGGAGCGCATCGCCCGCGTCGCGCAAGAATTGGATTGCAAGAGCGTCGCCTTCACCTACAACGACCCGGTCATCTTCATGGAATACGCCATCGATGTCGCCCAGGCCTGTCATGAGCGCGGGATCAAGGCTGTGGCGGTGACGGCGGGGGAAATCTGCCCCGAGCCTCGCAAGGAATTTTACCGATACATGGACGCCGCCAACGTCGACCTGAAGGGATTCACCGAGCAGTTTTACGAAAAGATCTGCAGCGGGAAATTGCAGCCGGTCTTGGATACCCTAAATTACCTCAAGCACGAAACCAAGGTTTGGTTCGAGATCACGACCTTGTTGATTCCCGGCCTCAACGATTCGGAACGCGAGATCGACGAAATGACCCGATGGATTCACGAGAATCTCGGGCCGGATGTGCCCTTGCATTTCACCGCTTTTCATCCCGATTATCGCATGGTGGATCTTCCTCCCACGCCGCCCGCTACCTTGACTCGTTCGCGCGAGATCGCCGTGAAAAACGGCCTCCATTACGTCTACACCGGCAATGTCCACGATTCCATCGGCGGCAGCACCTATTGCCCAAATTGCAAAAATCGAGTCATCGGCCGCGACTGGTACGTGCTCAGCGACTGGAACCTCAGTGGGAACGGGGCCTGCCGGCATTGCGGGACCGTGATTCCCGGCGTCTTTTCGGGCCCACCGGGCCACTGGGGCGCCAAGCGGGTTCCCGTGAGCCTCAAGGATTTCGCTTTCGTAGCCCCTTGATTCCTTGGCAACTTTCCCCCCATTCGACCGAAATCCCCGAATAACCCATATTTTTCGGAGTTCTATGTTCAGCCTTCTTCCGGGCACAGGAATGACGGGTCTTTTTCCGGGAACGCGTCCGAGGCCTACCTCGAACGCCGCGGACGCACTCGATTTTTCCGCGCCGGAGCTGCTCGTCGGAGTTCTTTCCGAGCGAGTCTCCCTAAGTCCGCAGCGGATACGCGAGGCCTTGGTCGCCAACGGGGTTGGGGCGGATTCGGCGGCGCGAAATTCCTTACGGCAAATTTTAGGCGAGTCTCTCTATCAAGAATGTCGCTCCCTGGCCCAAGAGGCTGACCGTGAGATGCTTTTCGAGGGACTGAGGAATTTGGGCCAACGGCTTGTCACCGAGGACCGCCTGGAGCTCGCCGCGATGTTCCTCTACGCCGCGCAATCGGCGGCATCCACGGATGTCCAAAGAGCCGTTGCCCGCCGGGAATTGGAAGCCTTGCTGGGGCGCGGATCTTTCGGTTCGCGCAGCGAGCTTCTGCTCCGCCGTTTCGCTCGAGAGGCCACCGATCCTTCGGCCCTCTTGGCGATGGGGGTGGCTGGGACCGTGTTTCGCATGACGCGACTATCCGTTCTCAGCCGTCTGGTCGCCTCGCCGGGCGCCGGATGGCTCTCTCGCGGCTGGGGCGCCAGGCTTGCGGCCGGCGGCATCGGATTTTTGGCGGAGGCTCCCGCTTTCACCCTCGCGCATCGGGCGGGCAATGCCCTGTTGGGTCGAGAGCAAGACTGGAGCGCCACCTCGCTTCGTCGCGACTTCCTCGGCAGCGCCTTATTCTTGGGAAGCCTGAAAGTTTTCGGTGGCATGGGTAGTATCGCCGTGGGTCGTTGGGGCCAGGGCCCCGGCCTTGCGGCTTCCTTGGCGCGCGGCATGCTGCCGCAAACAGCGATGTTTTCGGGCATTTTGTTAGGACATCGCATGGAGACCGCCTTGGGCTGGCGTCCGGCTTCGGGGGGCGCCGAGCAAATCGGCGATGCCCTCGCGACCTTGCTGCAATTCCACGTGGGAGGGCGCTTGGCCCAGCATGCCTTCGGAGAATCCTTCGGGCATTGGGAAAGAGCCATGGATCTGCGGGCGGAGGCTCTTGCGCGAGAACCTAGAATGGTCAGCCCTCCTGGCTCCTGGGCCCCACATCCAATTTTTTCCCCTTGTCCGGCCTTCGCCGCGGCGGGACCTCATGATTCGAAGTCGGAGCCCTTGGGTCCGAACTTCATGATGTCGACCTCGGAAGGGGAAGGCCGAGGCGGTTCTGGACCTCGCGGCCCCACCTCCGCCGAAGTCAATTATCACTTGGCCTTGGTGGAGAGCGAAGAGCCCCTCGTCGGTTTGACTTCGGTGGCCCGGCTTCAGGATATTCTGCTGGGGAACGGCCGCATGCGACCCAAGCGTTACGTGGATCTCTTCGAGAGGTTGTATCGGAAAACGGACGTCAATATTACCGGCGAGGTCTATGAAAGCATCATCGAGGGCCTTAACTCCGTGCTCGAGCGGGTGAACGTGCGATCCCCGGGCCCTTGGGCTTTGTTTCGCGAAATGATGAAGCCCGAGCGTGCGGAGGATCTCATCGTTCCGGGTTTCTATGCCGCCTGGCTGAAGAACCCCTCCCTCGCAAGGGCGGAGCGGGAACAAATCGTGGCGAGAACCCTCCAAATCCTGCGCGACCCCGGAGTCAAGAACGAGGTGCCTCACGACCAAGCGTTGACCTTGATCCAGGAAGCTTTGGATTATCCCCATCTGGAAGAGGAGTTCATCCCCGATTTGGTGACAGAGGTCGTTCAGTTCGCCCAGCGAAACTCGAACTGGTTCAACGCCTTTGAGCCCAGCTTGGAACTCTCGCGCCGGATTTTCCAAGAAGGCCGAGCGTCTGGCTTGGCCCAAGCCCAGTTGTTGGAAGTATTGAGTCGAGGAGTGGCGGATAACAATTTGCGGAGCCAACGCCGGGCCGACCTACTCGCCTTTCTCGAGGATCTCTCCGAGGAGCCGCTCATATCGGATCCTTTCCGCGCCATGCTCGAAGAGCATCTGATGCAGGTGAGGGAAAAATTCGTGGAAGACAATTTGCAGGAGCTTCGGAACCATCCCACGGATTTCACGAATCACCCCGAGATCGGCTACCTGCTCACCCGGGAATATCTCGAGGATGAAATGCGGGTGGGTCTCGCCGGCGAGCTCTTCGAGGATTTTTTGCACCAGCGCCCGGAGGCCCTCATCTACAACCACACGGTCTCGGTCGCGATGGATAACGTCCTTCACCCCAATTTACGCGCGGAAATGAGCCGGAGGACCTGCAGCGCCGGGCCGACCGTCTTTTGGCCCGCATGCCCCAGGATCTCCGAATGTCTTTCGCCCTCCATTGGGTCCAGGAATTGAACAATGCCCTGCCTGGACGCCGCAGGTTGGCCGTGCAGATCTTGGAGGATTTCCAACCTTACCTGGGAGCCAATCCAATGCTGCGAGAAAGCCTGGATCGTGCTTCCCGCGAGAATATTCCCGAGGTTCAGGGGAGCATCCACCGGTTCTTGGAGAGATGGAACAACATCAACTAGGCTGATAAGCGCGGATGGCCTCCGCGCGTTCGGTCGTGGTGGGATGGGAATAATGATAAAAGCTGTACCAGGGGTGCGGCGTCAAATTGCTCAGGTTATCCTTGGAGAGCTTGACCAAGGAAGAGATCATCCCCTCCCTGTCGCCATTGACCTCAATGGAGTAACGGTCCGCCTCGTATTCATTCCTTCGCGACAACCACTGGAAGATGGGATTGAGCGGGAAGGTGAAGACCGAGCTCAAGAGGCCGAAGATCACGAAGCCCACCTGGAGGCTTGGCTGGGGCACCCCGAAGGCCTCGAAGAAGGCCGGCCACTCCAGGCATTTTTGCAATACCCATAAAGAGAACAGCGTCGTCGCGGAAGAAAGGACCAGTCCCTTCAAGATGTGGCGTTTTTTATTGTGGCCGATTTCGTGGGCGATGACCGCGACGATCTCCGGGATGCTCAGGCTTTGAATGAGGGTGTCGAAGAGGACGATGCGGCGGGTCTTGCCGATGCCCGCGAAAAAGGCGTTGGAGTGGGCCGAGCGCCGCGATCCGTCGATGGTGAAGACCCCGGCCATTTTGAAGCGGAGCTGTTGCGTCAATTGATGAAGCTTGTCTTTCAGATCCCCTTCCTGAAGGGGGGTGAATTTATAGAAGATTGGCGCGAAGACCACGGGAAAGAGCGCCGCCGTGAGCAGCTGGAAGAGCATCAGGGCCGCCCAGGCCATGATCCACCAGTGCGTGCCGATGGTCGGCACCAGCCAAAAAATGAAGGCCAGCAGCGGGATGCCCAAGGCCAGCGACAGGGCGATGCCCTTGGCCTGATCGAGCAGGAAGGTCCCTGCCCGCATCTTGTTGAAGCCGAATTTTTCTTCCAGGACGAATTGGTAATACAGGCTGAAAGGCAGGTGCAGCAGGTAGATGGCCGCGCCGAAAAAGAAGGGGTAGGCGACTTGGTGCCAGAGGGAATTCACGGGAAGCCAGCGCCCCAGCCAGGCGTCGAGATGATAGAAAGACCCGCTGAGGATGATGCTCCATAGGATCAGGGCGTCGAAGGCGCTTTTGACCCAGCTGAAGTGGGTCTTCGCCCGCGTGTAGGCGATGCTGCGCTGGTATTCCTGGGACGAAAAGACGCCCTCGAAAAGCTCGGGAATACGGCCGCGATTCCGCTCGATGTGGCGGAGGTTCAAATAGTCGAGGGTGAACTCCACCGCCAGGTAAAGGAGATAGAGAACGAGGAAGAGCCAAAAGAACCAATGTTGGAAATGAATCATCGAGACCTTTTCCATGAAGTAAAGAAGGAAGGGGGCAATTGCAAGTCAAAGCGCGAGTCGCAGCGTATCGCCCCGTTTTAGGCTGAAAATTTTTTCGGCAGAGCCTTGGTGCACCGCGATTTCGAGGAGATCTCCGCCGCCGAACAGGGCCAAACCCTCGCCGGACGGCACTGCGGCATAGTGGGTGTGGAGGCATTCGAAGTTTCTCCCGCCAACTTTTAGGTCCAAGGTTGGCTTTTGATAATGCCGGTTAAAGAATTTCCGGCTGAGGTTGCTGATGGCGTTCCCGAAACGGTCGAACGCCAAAATTTGCCCAGTGATTTCCTTGGTATTGAATGATGGAACGAAGGCAGGAAGCCGCTGGTAATCCGTCAATTCCTCGCCGAAGGACTCGGGCGCGACGCCGAGGGCGAGGTGGGCGGCGACGGGGGCGAATATGTCCCGGCCGTGAAAGGTAGGGCTGACCGAGTCGAGGAAATATTTTTCATGGCTTAAGTCGAAGATTCGGCGGATTTTTTGTTCGCCCAAGGCCATCGAGAGCAACCCGTTGTCGGGTCCCAAGAAAAAATAGTCGTCGGTTTCCACAAGGATGCCTTTGCGTGCGCTACCGACACCGGGATCGACGACGGCGACGAATATCGTTTTCGGAGGAAAGTAGGGGTAGGTCTGATACAACAAAAGACCTCCTTGAATGCGATCGTAAGGGGCGATTTGGTGGCCGAGATCCACGACCTTGGCGGCGGGGGCGAGACGAGCCAACACTCCTTTCATGGAGCCTACATAATGGTCTTCCAGACCGAAATCACTGAGCAGCGCGATCACCACGGCTTCAGTGTCCTGGTTCCCCTATTTTTTGCCAAGCTGATTTTTTTGAATCGATATTTTGAGTTGCCCGGCCGTCCTTAAGGGTTACTTTTTTCGGAAACGGAGGGTGAGTTTGAGGGGAGCGATTCCGAAGAGGGATTGTCGACCAGGGGAGAAGATTCCAGAGTCCATTCCAACGAAGCCCCACAGTCCGCATGGATTTCCTCTCGAAATTCGAGTTTTCTCATGTCGACGCCTAATGTTTCGAATTTTTCTTTCAAGTAATCCGAGCGGTTTTTGACGATGTCCTGTTGCTTAGAGGCCGGGTCTCCCGCGCCGGCTTCTACCCTTAGAATGGCCGATAAATTGGAATGGCTATTTAGAGTATCCGAAATTTTTTCGACGATACTTTGGGCTTCTGCGCTTAAATCCGCCTTTCCAGGCCGATAATTCCACGATGCAATATGGCGCGGGATCCAATGAAAGGCGATGTCGACGGTGGCGTCCAAATGTCGGTGGAGATGGGAGCGAACGATATCCATCGCGTCTTCGCTCAACTTGGTGTCCGCCAGATATGTAAGTCCGAGGCCGCCAACCTGATGGGTAGAACCGGATTGTTTCATTTGGATACTAAAATCCACCAAATCCGCGCGCTGGGAAGGCCAAAGGCTCGTCAAGATTTCCAGCAATTGATCCCGCAGAGATACGGGGGGAATCACTTGTTTTTCCTCGATTTCTCGATTGAGGCCGAATAAAGCCGCCCAATCGTTCCCCGATTCGTTCCCGAAACTCGTAGGAATTTGGACCAAAGTCAATTTGACGGGTTTTTGAATTTTTTTCGAGGCGATCTCTTCAAATCGATATTTTTCATCGTTGGAAATCAATTGGGAGACTCGATCATAGACGACCACCTGAATTCCCTCCAGACTTTCCAGCACGCTGACTTTCTCGACCTCCGAAAGCCCGGATTTTCCGAAAACCTCCTGGGCCAATTGAGTCAGGACCTTGTTTTCGGATTCCTTGTGCCGTTTTAGGGAAATATGGTTTTTTAACTCGACCATCGACCTGTAGAGGGGTTGAAAAACCAATAACAAGAAAACGACGGCCAATAGAAGCCTTGCCTGAAAGGTCCCCACTTTTTCAAAGACCTTCCAGATTTTCGTATGGTTGAGAAAATGCTCTAAAGGCGTCTGGTTATAGGATTTACGCTGCCATTCATCGACCTTTCTTCGCACCGATTTGGCGTTCATTCGAACCACCAAAAAAACGACCATTGAAGTGAAAATAATGGCGACAAAATTCGCGGCGAACAAAAGCCCCCCGCCTTTGACGACTTCAAGCCAGACCGGTAGGGATCCTCGGATTCCCAGGCCGTAGCCGACGACAGCCAGGGGAGGCATCAAGGCCACGGCAATGGCGACTCCGGGGATGGCGGCGACCAGGCCTTTGGTGCTGCGAAGGGTGGCGAACGAGGCCGCGAAGCCACACAAGATCGCAACCCCTAAGTCCAGGGCATTGGGTTGAATTCGACTCAGAATTTCGGGAGTTAACTCTTTGAATGGAAGCGTGTGAACCAGGATGGCGGAGCCTCCAACCGCGAGGACGATGGAAGCCAAGATATTCAAAAGGCTTCGAGTTCCCAAAAACACGTCGCCGGTCGCCAGGGACAGGCCCATTCCCAAAATAGGTCCCATCAGGGGGGAGATGAGCATGGCACCGATAATGACGGCGGGGCTATTGAGAACCAACCCTAAGGTGGCGATTCCGAAGGAAAAGATGATTTCCAGCCAGTAATTCACCTCAAAGGGATTGGAGGAACGCGCGATCGAGAGATAGCATTCATAGCGTCGATCATTATCGATTCCCAACAGGCGGCCGGTTTCAATTTCCAATTTTTCTTTGGCATCCGTCACTTGTTCGGCAATTTTTCCGGTGAAATCCTTTTGTTGGGACAATTTTTCCCCCATATCGAAGTCTCATCAAATTTACGGGACATTCGGACTCGAGAACGCTTCACTGAGTTTCCCTCTTGAGTTCTTGGTTTGTCTAACTCGGAGAACGGAGCGGTTTCGGAACCGCGAAACGCAAAACGAGATATCCCAATATCCCGGAAAGGAATGACGCAGCAAGGATTCCAAACTTCGAAGACAATAAATGATGCGGGTCTTTGAAGGCCAGGTTGGCGATAAAAAGGGACATCGTGAATCCGATGCCGCCCAAAAGGCTCACGCCAAAAACATGGGTCCATCGTGCGTTTTGAGGAAGTCGGGCGATTCCAACTCCGACTCCCAGCCAAGAAAATAAGAATATCCCGATAGATTTTCCCATCACCAAACCCAGGAATATGCCCTGGGTTACCTGCGAGGAAATGGCGGCCTTAATGGGACCCTCGAAATGTACTCCGGCATTGGCGAGCGCGAAAAGGGGCAAGATCATGTAAGTGACCCAGGGATGTAGCTTTTCTTCGATCCGTTGCAGTGGAGTCTGGACCCATTCGCACTGGTCCTCAATTTCGTCCAAAATGGCCTGCTGTTCCGAGTTCGTCATCACTTGATCGGAAATTCCCGTGGATTCCTCCAGATCCGCCAAGAGTTTTCGGTTGTTATGCAAGAATTCCTTCGGCCTGATGAGCGTGCTTGCCGGGATTGTAAAAGCGGCGAGGACACCCGCGATAGTCGCGTGAACGCCGGAAAAGAGAAAGGCCAACCAAGCTCCACCGATCCCCAGCAGCGCATAGGGCAGCGGGTGGCGGATCCCCGACCGATTTAGGGCGATCAGTAATAGCAAAAAACCGATTCCCAGCCGCCGAGCCATGGTTGAATAATAGATAAAACCCGGCCGGAACCAGCATGCCGCCGAGCGCGGCCAGGATCGGGAAACAGGCCTTTCGAAAACTCGAAAGTTCGCCGAGCAGGATCTCTCGCTTGATTTCCAAGCCGACGGCGAAAAAAAATACCGACATGAGTCCGTCGTTGATCCATTCGTGGAGGGGCCTCGAAATATCGAAGCTTCCTATCTTCAAGGCCAGGGTCGTTTCCCACAACTCTTCATAAGAGGCGTGCCATGGGGAATTGGCCCAGAAGAGAGCCAGTAGAGTCGCCGCAAACAATAGGATTCCCCCCGACGCTTCAATGGCCATGAATTCCTGGATGGGATAGACCAGTCGAAGAGGGAGCGATGGATTTGCAAATTTTTTAGGCGAGGAAGGATTCATTATTTTTCTCAGCTTAGGTTCTTGAGTAGGTAAAGCGCAATATAGCAGAGAATGCTGAGAGAAAAAACCAAAACGGTTCCAACAGTTTTTAACTGCAGGTGGCTTAGAGGGGAACGTTTCCAGAACGAGAGTTTTGGTCAGAACCAATAAATAAAACGAAGATCACCATTTTTATGGCATTGCTTCCGATGATATTGCCGATGACCAGATCGGACTGCCCCAACCGAGCCTCCGTTACCGATACCGAAGAGATGAGTTCGGGTAGTGAAGATGTAAACGCTAAAAGAGTGCTCCTAGAAGGGTGTTTTCCATACCCGTTTGCAGGCTGATTTTTTCCATGCTGCCGACCAATGTCGGTAATATAAAAATAAAAACCACCGTGGCGGAGAAAAAACGCAGTCCGGCCCTCGCGCGATGTGGTTCAAAACCACGGCGAGCATTCGAAAACCCTCGGGATCGATGGCTTCCTGGATCTTCAGCATGCCGTGATGTTCTTCATGGCCGAGAAACGTCGCGAGGTCCCTTGCTAGATTTTATCCGGCAAGAAGACGATATTGAAAGGTCCGCCGCCTCCCTCGCTGTCGACCGCGACGCCGGTGCGAACTTGGGAGGGACTGAGGACGAAATTTCCCGAATCGATCAATACGGTTTT
>JAIOPF010000184.1 GCA_021414045.1 Deltaproteobacteria bacterium
TACGAGATCCTCAAGCAGCGCGATGTTCATATCGACAACCAGACCTGGAATCGCCGTTATCGCGAGTACATGGATAAGATTAAAACCGGCTCGGTTTATGAAATTGCCGAGGTTTTACGGGATCTTAGCCTGCTCAAGTTCAAGAAAGAGCTGAGCTTTGGTGAGCGCAAGATGCTCGACACGGCGAAGAGCTTGCTGATCAAAGAACTGGCGATCTGCGAAAGCCGCGAGGAAGACGCAATCGAAGAAGAGATCGTCGAGATCTTCAAGTCGGCCTAAATGATTGTTTTTGTGGAAGCCCCCTTTGGAAACGAAGGGGGCTTTTTTTATGCTCCTTTCGGTTTCCGCGGGCTCCCTCTCTAGCCAAGGTCCAAAAACTCCGCCAAGAGAGACTTCTTCTTTGGGACGCCATGTTCCTCCATCCGGTTATACAAGGTCCTGAGGCTGATCCCCAGCTCGCTGGCCGCCCGGGCCTTGTTCATCTGGTGCCGTTTCAAGGCGTCGATCAGGGCTTCGCGCTCGTTCGGAGCTTTTTTCGGGGTAAGACCCTCCGCTGCATGAGAAGAGGATTCGATAGGGGCTTGGAGCAAGATCAGTTCCGGTCCGATGGGGCGTCCCTTGGAAAACAGCAGGGCGTTTCTCATGACGTTTTCGAGTTCGCGGATATTTCCGGGCCAGGAGTGCCGCATGAGCGCCTGATAGGCCTCCTCCGTCACCTCGCCGCGGCTGAGGTGAAAGTCGTTCGAGAATCTTTCCAGCATGTATTCCACCAGGAGAGGGATGTCCTCCTTGCGCTCCCGGAGCGAGGGTAGGGGGATGACGAGGCCGTTGATTCGGAAAAAGAGATCTTGGCGGAATTTGCCCTCGGCCACCAGGCGGCCCAGATCCTTGTTCGAGGCGGTCACCAGCCGAACGTCGACCTTGATTCTTTTATTGGACCCCAGGGGGCGAATTTCTCCGTCTTGGAGCACGCGCAACAGCTTGGCCTGCATGGCCAGGGACATGTCGGCGATTTCGTCGAGAAAAAGGGTGCCGCCGCTGGCTTGTTCGAAGAGGCCGATGCGATCCTTGTCGGCATGGGTGAAAGCTCCCCGCTTATGCCCGAACAACTCGCTTTCCAGGAGAGTCTCGGGGATGGCGCTGACGTTCTCGACGACGAAGGGATTTTTCTTTCGCGAGCTGTTGAAATGGAGGGAGCGGGCGATGAGCTCCTTTCCGGTGCCGGATTCGCCGAAGATCCAGACGGGAATCGCCGTTTCGGTGACATGCTCGAGGAGCTGGAATACTTTCATCATTTTTTGGGAGACGCCGATGATCTCCCCGTATTGGTATCGGAAATCCTTGCGCTGGTTCGCGAGCTTTCCATTCAGCGATTGGATGGTCTCGTCCTGGGATTGTAGGCGTTTTTCCATGTGCTTTTGCGAGGCCTTCAGGGCGTCGAAGGCCATCGCTTTCTCGATGGCCAGGGCGGCTTGCGCCGAGAAAGCCGTCAGTAGGATCACGTCTTCGCTCGCGAAAATCGCCGACTCTTGGCGATGGTCGAGGTACAGCGCGCCCAGGATGCGGCCTTCGATTTCCAGGGGAACCACCAAGATCGACAGCAATCGGAGCTTCGCGACGCTGTCCCGCTCTTTCAAGCGAGGGTCCAACTGGGCGTTGTCCGTCAAGAGAGGCTCGCCGCTTTCCACCGCCATTCGCACGGCGCTCAGGGACAATTCGAACCCCTCCTTGTCGAGGGCTTCCTGGTTGAGCCCCCTGGCGCTTTTGATCTCGAAGCCGGGAATGGGACCTCCGGGGACCGAATCGTCCTTCAATAATAGGAAACCTCGTTCCGCGCCGGTGAATTCGATGGCCGCGTCCATCACTCGAACCAAGATTTCACCGAGATCGGTTTTCCCGGAAACCTGTCGGCTGACCGACTGAAATTGCCGGAACCTGATTTCGGAAATCGCGTTGGTCTCCGTCGCGGGCCTGGATTTCGCGGCGTAGGTTTCGGGAATGGCCAGAGCAGGTAAAAGCGCGTCGATGTCCTCGTCTAGATCGCCGGCGAAACGGTTTTTCTCGAAGTCCATTTGCAGTTCCTCCTGAAGGCCCCGTTGCAGCCGGATCCGTTCGATGGCGGCGGCTCGAGAGAATTTCTTCGAGAGGAGGGGCCGTTCCTCCCGAGAAAATTTTAGGGATAATAATTCGTAGGCGTCGGATCTCGTCTCGGGAAATTCGCAGTCCTTGATTTTGCGCAGCAAGTCCGGAAGGACGTCGGGATCCCAGCACTCGGATTCTTCCTCGTAAAATGAGAACCAGGATTTCCAAGGTTCCATGACGAGCCCTGAAAACGAATCTGTTTTTTCCATTTTTAAACCTCGCCGCCATCGCGCCCGAGCGATCCCCAAGGACGTCCAGTCCTGGTCGAAGGCGTCATCCCCCACCCACCGGCTGGCCTCGCGAAATTCCGCTTCGGCCGTTTCGTAATCTCCTTTGAGGTAGGCCAGTTCCCCGCGTAAATGGCGCAGGCTGGATTTTAGGTAAGGCAGCGTATCCTTCGTTTCGCTTTTTTGGAGATGATCCAGCATCTCCGCGGCGGAATGGAATTGGCCGAGATAAATCGAGGTCGCCGCCTGGTGAAGCTTGACCACGGCGGAAGGGAATTGGCCGAGATAAATCGATGTCGCCGCCTGGTGAAGCTTGACCAAGGCCCGGTCCTCCGGGGTTCCTAGCGACGTCAGCACCGGATGGGTCTTGGATTGAAGGGCCAAGCAGCCGCGGTAGTTCCCCGAATCCAGGCAGAGCAGAGCCAGGTTTTCGCGATAGCGGGCCCATGGAAGCACTTCGCCGCTGGCCTTGGCGAGGCGGATACTCTCTCGGAAATAAGGCAAGGCCTCGGATAAGTCGCCGCGCTTTCGCAAGGTCATGCCGATGGCGTGCAAGGCGATGGCTTGTCCCTGGACGTGTTCCAAGGCGCGAAAGGTTTGCAGGGAGAGGCGGTACGATTGAAGGGCTTCCTCCAGATCCCCCAGAGTCCTCGCCAGATCTCCTTGTTTTTTTTCGATCTCCCCCCGCAATTCTGGGATCTCCTCGCCGAGCGACAAGGCCAAGTCGAGATGGACCTTCGCGGAATCCAGCCGGCGAATCTTTTCTTCCGCGAGGCATGCTTCCAGCCGGCTTCGCGCTTCTTCGTCGCGTCCCATGGCCATCAGGACCATGCCGGTGTAGAAACGGTGCTTGGCCTTCTGCAAAAAGCTCGCGTCGTCGACCCGGTAGCGGAACCATTCGTCGTAAGAGCGAAGGGAGGAGGTGAAATCCCCGGCCCGATAGAAGAGGTAGGCCAGGTGCGCGTGCAGGACGGTCTTTTCCTCGGCCGTCTCGGCGAAGGGCAACCATTGTTGGTAGCGTTGGCAGGCGCCGCTGTAATCTCTTTGGCGCTCGGCTAGCTCCGCGGCTTTCCATCCCCATTCCTTGGCGAGGCTCGATTCCCCGGCGGCGAAGGCATGGTCCGCCAGGGACAGGATGCCGCCAGCTTCGGCATTCGTTTCCATTTTTCGACGCAAGTGCGCGACCCAGCGCAGGTGAGCCGCTTTCACGTTTTTCTTGCCGAGGGCCTTCCGATAAATTTCACCGAGAGAGCCGTGGGACAAGGAAAGATCGGGAGAGTCGAGGGACCTGCCGCGTAGAAAGTCCAGGCCGCCTAGTTCAAGCAAGGCTTCTTCCCAATCGGAAGCGGAACCGGGGAAAAGCGTGGCTGCCTCCTCGAGCGGAACGGGGATGGGATGGACAGCCAGCAGGCCCAGCAAAGCGCGGGAGGGCTCTTTCAAGGCGTCGACTTGGGCAGAGACGGAGTCCGACAAAGTTTTGGGTGAATGGCCAAGGCTCTCTCCTTGCAATGCCTTGAGCAAAAGCAGGGGGCGTCCGCCTACCTGGGCGATGAGTCTCGCTTCGCGCCGGGAGTCGGGCTTTTCGAGCAAGGGAACCGATCGCAATAGCTCGATGGCCTGAGATTCGCCGAGGTCCCGGAGCTTAAGGGTAAGTTCGTTCCCCCAGGTCGTGATGGGGAGATTTTTATCCTCTTGCTCGAGAATGACGATGCAGGACTCGGGGCCGGCCTGCAGCAAGCCGAGGAATTCTTTCAGCCTCGCGATTTCAAGGGGAGAACGGCGGTGGAGGTCGCTCAATATCAAGGCGCGCGGGCTTTTCCCGGCCACGCCTCGGAATTTTTCCAGGAGCTGAAAAACTCCCGGCCGGGGCTCGATATCGGTCTTGCCCGGATTCAAGAATTCCCAGAGCAGGTTGTCCCAATCCTTCGCCAGTTCTCCCGGTAGGGTTTGGCAGCGAATGTCCTGTTCAAGCAACAGCCATCTCAGCTCTTCCAAAAATCGGGTCCGTCCCACGCCCATCGGTCCGCAAATTTTCAACAGGCGAGGCCCGGGCTTGGGGTTTTCGGGTGAAAGGAATTGGGAGGCAAGTAGCCATTCGGTTTCCCTTCCGACCAAGGGCAGTTTTTCAAAAATCTTCTCGAGGTCTCCCGTGGACAGCGCGGGGGCCTTGATTGCGGTGTGACGGGAGAAATAGGCCAGCAGGGTCGCGGCGGAGCCGGGCCGGCGGGCCGGATCCAGGGAGATCATCCGATCGACCAAGTCGCAGAGGAATTCCGGCAGATCGGGACGAAGCCGGGAAAGTTCTGCTGGTTGCGGGACAGCGCGGATCGAGCCCGTCAAGGGCTTCTCATAAGGAAGCCTTCCGGAAAGCATTTCGTAAAAAATCACGCCCGCGGAGAATAGGTCGCTTTGCACGCTGTAATCTCCCCGGAATGTTTCCGGAGCCGAATAGTGCCAGGTGCCCAAACCCTGTTCCGCGAGGTGGCTCGAAGGCGGGGCGGCCAGGCCGAAATCCAGAATTTTCAAATTCCCCTCGGAATCCACCCTCAGATTGGATGGCTTTAGGTCGCGATGCAGCAAGTTGCGCCCATGGATGTAATGCAATCCCCGGCAGAGCTGTACCAAGAGGGAGGGATCGTCGGTGACGGGGCGCGCGATCCATTCCATGCTGAAACAGGGGCCCGTTTCCGCGGAAGCTCCGTCTCCTTCGAAAAAATCGAAGACCTTCACGAGGTTCGGGTGCGAGAGACGCGAGAGGAGTTTTACCTCTTGCTTGAGAAAGCCCTTCTGTTCCGCGGTGAATTTGGCGCGGAGAAATTTCAGCGCCACCGTCCGATGGGTTTCTCGGTCGAGGGCCTTGAAGACGACGCCCATCCCGCCTTCGCCGATTTTCTCGAGCAACTGGAATTTATCGGAGTGGAAATTGGCGAGAGGCATGGTCCGTCATTCCTTGCTGGTGCGGCGAAATCCTTGAAAAAATTATGCAAAATGCAAATTTTTGCATAATCTTTCAAGGGTCTTGCCATTTAAAATTGAACTTGTCAGTAGTGAAAAATGAAAATTTTTGAATGAATTTAAAAAAAATAAATAATTACAATAAGTTGATCCTTAAATTTTTTTGCTTTATTTTTTGAATAAATT
>JAIOPF010000185.1 GCA_021414045.1 Deltaproteobacteria bacterium
TCGCGCATGCCCGGGGTGAAGTGCAATCCCGCCGTCGGAGCCGCCACCGCGCCGGGATTCCTGGCAAAGACGGTTTGGTAACGCAAGCGGTCTTCCGCTCGAGGCGCCGCGCGTTCGATGTAGGGCGGGAGCGGCATTTCACCGAAATCCTCCAGCGCACATTTCTCGTCCTCCAAAGAAGCGAAGCGAACGCGGAAGTCGTCATGTCGCAAGGAAACGAGCGTCACATTCACAGCGTGCGACGCTTCTCCTTCCCTCAAAAATAACGGGAGTCTTTCTCCCTCTTTCAATCCGCGAGCCGGAGACAAGAAAACCGACCACTCGAGAGGAGCCTTGCGTCGCAGCAAAAAAATCTCGACTTTGCCACCCGTCGACTTGCGGGCATAGAGCCGGCAGGACAGAACCGAGGTGTCGTTGGCGATCACCAGGTCTCCGCGCGAGAGCGATTCGGGCAAATCCCGAAAATGGGAATGCCGAATCGCCCCGTCTCTCCGGGATAAAACCATCATTCGAGAAGCGCCACGCTCGGGCAGCGGCTCCTGCGCCACCAAGGCCTCGGGAAAGGCGTAATCATAGTCTTTGAGCTGCTCATTCATGCGGCAAACCTTCATGGGCCCTGCTTGACTTTAGTACCCCCTCAGCTTAACTGCCAGGGTCTATGCTACAGCGCCTGCTGCGACGATACGCCCGTTGGCTGTACCACAATCCTTGGTGGGTGGTCACTTTCGCCCTCGTCGTGACAGCTTTCAGCCTCTTTATTTCCATCAAATACTTGAAGACTCAGACGGGGATCCTCGATCTTTATTCCGACACCTCCCCCGTCAACCAGCGCTTCCTGACCTACACCAAAAAATTCGGCGCCGTCGAGTCCTTGATCCTGGTCTTCGAAGGGGAAAACCAGGAAGCCCGCCAGCACGCCATGGACGCCTTGGCAACCCGACTGAAACCGGATCCCCATCATTATATTAGGGACATCTTCTACAAGGTGGACCTCGGACTTTTCAAGCAACACGCCTTTCAATTTCTATCGGAAGGACAAGCCAAAGACTTGCTGAAACAAGTCCAACAGCCGGACGGCGGCGTCCGGGCCCTATTCGAAGCCTCGAGCTGGACCGAATTCCTCGGCTTTCTGAACGAATCTTTGGAAAAAGGCATCAAACAGGGCGCCGCGCCCTCGGCCAATGCCGCCCAAGATTTTCGGAAACTCCTTCAACCCCTCTTCTTATTCCGTGATTTCTTGGACGGAAAGGAATTGAGCGGGGCGGACATCACCAGTCGATTGGAAGAAAGTCCGGAGGAGAGAAGCAGCGTCGATAGCGAGGGTTATCTAAGGACCGACGACAAGAAGATGCACATCATGTTCATCCGTCCCGCCGATGCCAAGCAGGATTACAAGGTCGACGAGAAATTGATCGAATGGACACGCTTGGAGATCGATTCGATCGAAAAGCAATTTCCCGACGTGAAGATCGGCGTCACCGGCGGACCAGCGCTGAACAACGACCAGTTCAAAATCAGTCAAAAAGACATGACCTTGGCCAGCGTCTTCGCCTACGCTTCCACGGCCATCCTCTTCATCTTGGCCTTCCGATCTTTCGCTCGACCCTTTCTGGGCCTATTGAACCTAAATTTGACCCTCACCTGGGTCTTCGGTTTCACCACTCTCGCCATCGGGCACTTGAACCTCTTTTCCCTGACCTTCGTCGTCATCTTGGTTGGCCAAGGGACTTACTACGGAGTCCACGTCGTCGCGCGCTATGAAGAGGAACTGCATCGCGGCCGCAGCCTGATGTCGGCGCTAGAAGAAACCATGGCGAACATCTTCGGCAACGTCACGACTTCAGCAATGACCACCGCTTCCGCCTTTTACGCGACGACATTGGTCGGCATGAAGGGATTCTCCGAATTGGGCTGGATCGCCGGAACCGGCGTCTTGCTCTCCGCGATGAGCATGCTATTCGTACTGCCGGCTTTTTTGGTCCTTTACGACCGTCGCCGCTCGCCGGAAGCCCTGAAGGGTAAGTCCGAGATCGAAAACCCTCCATTGAAGCCCTGGATGCTGAATTTGAGGAACTTCATCCAACACCGCTGTTTATGGATCGCCGTGGGAGTCACTATGGTGGGCCTCTGGGGAGCCTACATGTATTACAGCCCCCAACACGGGATCACCTTCGACAATAACCTGCTCAATCTCCAGGCTAAGAACACCGAAGCCGTCGACTACGAGAAAAAACTGATCGACACCTCGCTCTCGCCCCGAGCGGGCATCTTCATGACTTCTTCCTTGCAAGAGGCCAAGAAATTCGCCGATGCCGCCAGGTTGCAGGCCACGGTGCAAAGGGTGGAGTGGTTGGGCGATGCCTTTCCGGAAGGAGACATCGAAGCCGAGACATCCAAGACATTGAAGGACGCGATCCTCGCCCTTCCCGAGACCAACCTCGAAACGCCTGCCGTCCCCCAATTGCGCGAGCAATTGGATAGGTTGAAGCGAAACCTCGAAGAGGTCGAGAACAAGGCCCTGAATTACGGCCAGGGGGACAAGATTCTCGCTACCTCCGAAGAAGGCATTCAAACGATAGCCGAACTGCTGAAAAAAATCCCCGAATCCGCTCTTGAGGACTCCGGATTGGCCCCGCGAATCCATGCCTTCCAAGATCTTTTCTTCTCCGCTGTGCGGGGCATGCTGCGCACCGCGGCTTCCGCCCCCCAGCTCACCCTCGATCAAGTTCCCCGCGAGATCCGTGACCGCTTCGTGGCGCCCGACGGGACCTACGCCGTCTATGCCTTCCCCAAGGTCAATATCTGGGAACGCAAACCCCTGGAAAATTTCGTCGCGGACCTCAGAACGGTCAGCCCCGAAGTCACCGGGCCCCCCGTGATGTTCTTGGAAATCATCGACCTGGTGCAAAAGGATTATTTCCATGCCGGATTTTTCTCGGCGATCGCGATTGTCCTGATCTTTTTGATCGACTTTCGCTCCCTGCGCTACACCCTGCTCGCCTCGGTGCCTCTGGTCGTGGGCGTCTTCGCCCTGTTCGGCTTCATGTCCTGGCTGAAACTATCCTTCAATACGGCCAATATGATCGCCCTGCCCATGATCCTCGGCATCGGCGCGGACAATGGCGTGCATATCATCCATCGCTTCCGCGAGGAGGGATCGCGGAGCATCGACTTCATGTTCAAGTCGACGGGGAAGGCCCTGTTCATCACCTTCCTCGATGCCATCACCTCCTTCGTGGGCTTGGCCTTCGCCAATCACATGGGGCTGGCGATGCTCGGAAAAGTCGTGATCCTCGGCTTGACCACTTGCACCATCGCCGGGACGCTTTTCTTGCCTTCGGTCATGGCCCTCTATGCCAAGAGAAAGCCGACGGGGACCCTCGCGACGGCCAAGGCCAGTTAATGATGGACACTTCCCTCGAATCGCTTCATATTTCTTCCATTCGGTAAATTTTTCGGGAGGTAGGTATGTCTGTTCGCAGTCGTCTAGAAACCCTCGCTCTCACCATTCTTCGCGTTTCCACCGGCGTCATCATGGCCGCCCATGGCTGGCAGAAATTCAGCAGTCTTGACGCGACCATCCAACAATTCGCCTCGATGGGCATCCCCAAGCCCGCCGTTTATCTCGCCATCGCCGGAGAACTGGGCGGAGGGCTGGGCCTGATCGTCGGATTGCTCACGCCGATCGCGGCCTTCGGCATCTTCTGCACCATGGCGGTGGCCATCCTGCATGTGCACCTGAAAAACGGTCTCTTCGCCAAGGACGGCGGTTTCGAATACCCCTTGGCCTTGATCACCATCGCCTTTTATTTCATGATGCGCGGAGCCGGCCCCATCAGCCTCGATGCGCTGTTCTGCCGCAAAAAATCCGACGCATAGCGTCCTAACATCCGATTTCCCGGCTCGGCTCAATTCGTGTTAGACTGGTTTCCGATGAACAAGCCGCCGGATTCCCATGATACCGATCCCCAAGAAACCGAGGATTGGCTGCAATCCCTCGACTCGGTCTTGCAGAGCCAAGGCAAGGAGCGGGTTCGCTTTCTCTTGGGCAAGTTACTGGAGTATTCAGCTCGGCAAGGAGCGGCCTTTCCGCCCATTCTCAATACGCCCTACGTCAACACCATCCCCGTCTCCGCTCAGCCCCCTTATCCCGGGGACGGGGCCCTCGAATGGCGCATTCGCAGCCTGGTGCGCTGGAACGCCATGGCCATGGTGGTGCGCGCCAATAAAAAATCTCCCGGCATCGGCGGCCACATCTCGACCTTCGCCTCGGCGGCGACGCTCTACGAGGTCGCCTTCAATCATTTTCTGCGCGGCAAGGACGGCGGCGTCTCCGGCGATCAGGTCTATATCCAAGGACACGCCTCGCCGGGGATTTATGCGCGGGCTTTCCTCGAAGGGCGCCTGAATCTCGTCCAACTGGAAAATTTCCGACGCGAGCTCGAAAAGGGAGGCGGATTGTCCTCCTATCCTCACCCTTGGCTGATGCCGGATTTTTGGGAATTCCCCACGGTCTCCATGGGATTGGCGCCCATCTCCGCCATCTACCAAGCCCGCTTCAACCGCTATCTCCAAGCGCGCGGCATCCTCGACACCTCCGGCTCCCGCGTCTGGGCCTTTTTGGGCGACGGCGAGACCGACGAGCCCGAGTCGCTGGGTTCGCTCTCCATCGCCGCGCGCGAACATCTCGACAACCTGACCTTCGTCGTGAATTGCAACCTGCAGCGGCTCGACGGACCGGTGCGCGGCAACGGAAAGATCATCCAAGAATTGGAAGCCGTGTTTCGCGGCGCGGGCTGGAACGTGATCAAGGTGATATGGGGAACCGATTGGGATGCCTTGCTGGCCAAAGACAACGAAGGACTGCTCGTCCACCGCATGGGAGAAGCCGTCGATGGGCAGTATCAAAAATATTCGGTCGAGTCGGGCGACTACACGCGAAGGGATTTCTTCGGCGTTTCTCCGGAATTGCTGAAGATGGTCGAGCACCTGAGCGACGAGGAAATCCGCAAACTGCGTCGCGGAGGCCACGACCCCGAAAAAGTCTTCGCGGCCTATCACGCCGCGGTGAATCACCAGGGCCGTCCCACGGTCATCTTGGCCAAGACCATCAAGGGTTACGGCCTGGGCGAAGCCGGGGAAGGCCGAAACATCACGCATCAACAGAAGAAACTCAACGAGCAAGAATTGAAGGTCTTCCGCGACCGCTTCGAGATTCCCATTCCGGACTCGAAGCTGGGCGACGTCCCCTTCTATCGCCCCGATCCAAAAAGTCCCGAGATGCAATACTTGATGGAAAGACGCGCGGCCCTCGGCGGGCCCTTGCCCCTGCGCCGCGTCCGGAAAAAGGCCCTGGAGATTCCTCCCCTGGAGCATTTTCAGGAATTTTTCGAGGGCACGGCGGAACGCGCGGTCTCGACGACCATGGTCTTCGGCCGCCTGTTGAATTTACTGCTGCGCGACAAGAAGATCGGGCACCGCGTCGTTCCCATCATTCCCGACGAAGCTCGAACCTTCGGACTGGACCCCCTCTTCCGCCAGGTGGGAATTTATTCCTCCCTAGGCCAGCTCTACGAGCCGGTCGACAAGAACATGCTGCTTTATTACCACGAGTCCAAGGAGGGACAGGTCCTGGAAGAAGGCATCACCGAAGCCGGGGCGACGGCGTCCTTCACCGCGGCGGGCGTGTCCTACGCGGTGCACGGCGAACCGATGATCCCCATCTACTTGTTCTATTCGATGTTCGGATTCCAACGCACCGGGGATCAGTTCTGGGCCTTTGGCGACATCCGCGGCCGCGGATTTTTATGCGGCGCGACGGAAGGCCGCACGACGCTAGCCGGCGAGGGATTGCAGCATCAAGACGGCCACAGCCACCTCCTCGCCAGCACGGTCCCGAATATTCGGGCCTACCATCCGGCCTTCGCCTACGAAATCGCCGTCATCGTCCAAGACGGCCTACGGAGGATGTTCGTCGACCAGGAAGATTGCTTTTACTACCTCACGCTGCAAAACGAAAATTACCCCATGCCGGCCATGCCCGAGGGAACGGCCGAAGGCATCCTCAAGGGCCTCTATCCTTTGAAACGTACGGCCCAGTCCAAGGACCGGCACGTCCACTTGTTCGGAAGCTCGTCCATCCTGCGCGAGGCACTGCGGGCCCAGGAAATGCTCGAGGAACGTTACGACGTCTCCGCCGACGTTTGGAGCGCGACGAGCTACCAACAGCTGAGACGGGAAGCCTTGCGCGTCGAGCGCTGGAACCGACTGCATCCCGAGGCGACAGCGAAAATTCCGTATCTCCGCGCCTTGCTTGCCGAAGAAAAAGGCCCCTTCATCGCCGCGGGCGACTCGATCAAAACGGTCTCGGACCAAATAGCGCCTTGGGTGCCGGGGGGATTGGTCAGCCTCGGAACCGACGGCTACGGGCGCAGCGAATCGCGGGAAGGATTGCGGCGCTTCTTCGAGGTCGACGCGGAGAACATCGTCATCGCGGCGCTGGCGGCGCTGGCGCGGGACGGCAAGATCGAAAAAAGAATCGTCGCTCAAGCCATTCGGGATTTGGGAATCGATCCGGAGCGCGGGAACCCGCTGGATCTATAGCAAAAAATCACATCGGAATCTTGATGTCGGTGGACTCTTCGGCGGGGAAAGCCTCGATCAATCGCTGGAAAAGCTCGACGTGCCTCTCTTCGTTCTTGCTGGCGGCGAAACGCCCGGCTTGGACGAGGTAGGATCGGCATTCTTCGACGCCGGCGCGCTTGCGGATCAGGGCTTCGACCAATTTGAGGTCGATATTGCTCGCGGAGAGCAGGCCTTCAAAATCGTCCTTCATCGCGTCGACCAAGCATTGCACCGCCTTGGTGCGTTCGCCCTTTTTCAGGTAGGCCAAGCCCATCGTGGCATTCGCCTGATGCAGGAAGGGCGGATCGTTTCGCGAGATCTCGAGGACTTTTTGGCAACGGCGGATGGCCGTGTCGAACTGGCCGAAAACGTCGATGAGCAAACGGGCCGAAATGAGCTTGAGGGCCGGGTCTTCGGGAAGCAGCTTTTCGGCCTTCTCGTAGAACTTCCAGGCTTTGGGGAATTCCTTCTTGATTTTGTAGAGGACCCCGAGGGTCGAGTAAAAAAGCGCGGCCAAGACTTTGTCTTCTTGGGACTCGGCCTCGGTCAGACCGGCGTGCAACTCCGTCTCGGCCGCATCGAGATTTTTCGCGGCCATCAAATCGAAGGCTTTATAGAGACGCTCGCTTTTTACTTTTTCATGCACGCTTGTGACCATGGTGTTCGTTTCTAACTAGCAGAGTTCGTCCAGAAAAACATCCAAATGTTGGCACCGCTATTGCGGGTCGAAATCCGAAGAAATCAGCTGAAACGGAATCTGCACTTCCAGGGCCGAAAGGTCGATTTCTTTCGCTTGTCCGCCCACGAAAAAGGTGATGGGTGCAAGGTCTTGGGCCAATTCCAAAAGCGCGTCATTGCTGCTGAGGCTGATATGGCTGACCGTCAGATTCTGCTCGGGAGTCTCGATGATCAAGCTCAAGTCCATCACGTTCGTGCCGGCGGGGTTGTTGTTGCGGTTCAGCTTAAAAACCGTCGCCGTCGAGGTGA